>JBKKAE010000330.1:0-11770 GCA_046714835.1 Actinomycetota bacterium
ACGTAGGACTTGAGCGACGTGGCGGTCGCCGACTGCTCGACGACGGCCGCGTGCAGCCTCTTGAACTCGCCGAGCAGTCCTGTGCCGGCTCCGCCGTCACCGGCCATCCGCCGGAAGAGCATCGTGACGCGCCCGTCGACGGCCTCCTGGGTCGTCCCGAGCGCAGCCGCCATCGCCTCGTAGCCGAGACCCTGCGCCATCATGTCGAGGACGATCCGGTCTTCCTCCTGGGATTCGGCCCGTCCCGAGAGACGCTCGGCGATGGTCGGGTCCACGACGCTCCCGCCCCTCCGCACCTCCCGGATCGCGCGCACGAGCTCGTCGCCCTGCGCGATCCGATCCTTCAGGAGGTACGCGAGCCCACTGTGGCCCTTCCCGAGCAGCGCGATCGCGTACTCCTCGTCGTCGTGCGCGGACAGGACCACGACACCCGTGTCCGGATGGCGCTCGCGGATCGCGTGTGCGCAGTCGATCCCCTCGAGCTGGAAGGATGGCGGCATCTTGATGTCGGTCACGACGACGTCGGGGCTGTGCTCCGCCGCCGTCGCGAGCAGCGTGGGCGCGTCCTCGGCGACTCCCACGACCTCGATGTCCTCGTAGGAGTTCAACAGCGCCCGCACGCCTTCACGGACCAGGACATTGTCCTCGCCGAGCACCACCCGGATCGTCACGCAACCACCTCCTGAGACCTCTGCATATCCCTCGCGTGTACCATCCGCGCATGCCGCTGCGGGTGGTCTTCGCCGAGGATAACTACCTCGTGCGGGAAGGCACCGCCGCCCTCCTCGCCACCGCCGAGGAGGTCGAGATCGTCGGCATCGCCTCCAGCCTCGATGAGCTGCTCTCCGCGGTCGAAGACCACGGACCCGACGCCGTGCTGACCGACATCCGGATGCCGCCGAGCGGGACCGACGAGGGGATACGGGGCGCGAAGCAGATCCGCGCGTCGCATCCCGAGATCGGCGTCGTGGTGCTCTCGCAGTTCGCGGAGGAGGAGTACGCGTACGACCTGCTGAAGGACGGTGCGGCCGGCCTCGGCTACCTGTTGAAGGAGCGTGTGGCCGACGTCGAGGAACTCGTGCGCGCCCTGACCGAGGTGGCCCGCGGCGGCAGCGTCCTCGACCCGAAGATCGTCGAGGCTCTCGTCGCCGCCAAGGAGCACCTCGCTCACTCGCCGCTCGCGCGTCTGACCGATCGGGAGCGCGAGGTGCTCGGCCACATGGCGCAGGGGCAGAACAACGCCGCGATCGCGAAGTCGCTCTTCCTCACCGAGCGCGCGGTGGAGAAGCACATCAACTCGCTGTTCCACAAGCTGGGTTTGACCGAAGAGCCCGACGTGCACCGTCGCGTCATGGCGGTGCTCGCAATCATGAGCGATCAGACCTAGCGGGAGACCGACACCCGAGCGCATGGCTACTGCGCCCTCCGTGTGTCGACGATGTAGACGCTGCAGGGAGCGTGCCGGAGCACGAGGTTCGGGACCGTCTCGCGCACGCGCCATCGCGATCCGTGCGTGCCGCGGTTCCCGAGCACGATCGTGTCCGCCCTGATCTCCTCGGCCACGTCCACGATCCGAGACGCGGCGTCGCCGTCCTCGATCCGGGTCGTGATCGCGAGTCCCGGGAACCTCGCGGCGAGGCGACGCAGGTGCGACTGGGGATCGGCCGCGCGGTCGGGGTCGACGACCGCCCGGACGTCACCTTCGGACTTCACGTACAGGACCAGGAGCTCGGCCCCACGGTCGCGCGCGAGTCGCGCCGCGTCCTCCACCGCGAGATCCGCGGCCGCCGAGGTGTCGGTTCCCACCAGGATCGTCGTCATCTGAGGGCCTCCTTCGTTCGTCGTCCCGACGTTACGCCGCCCACCGGACCCCGACGACGGCGCTCGCATGCCGACTTCGCCGGGGTGCCAGCACACCTCCGGCCCGGGTGTTCCCGCACCGGAAACCGCAGGTCGACGCCCTTGGAGGGTCCACGCGCCGATGGGACGATGCTGGGGTCATGTCCACCATGCGGATCGCATCGCGACCCCCCTTGCCCCTGGATGGGCTGAACCCAGAGATGCCGGTGGAGGGGCTCCCGTGACGGCGAAGACAGCATCCCGGCTCGCATGGAGCCTCCTCGCCGCCGACCTGCTTCTCCTCGGGTGGGGGCTCGCGTTGGAGGCCGGCTACCGCCAAGGGGACGAAGACGTCGTCTTCATCTACGGAGGGATCGGCCTGGTTCTCGGATACGGCGGTGTCGGCGCGCTGATCGCGTCGCGTCACCCCCGGAACTCCATCGGATGGCTCTTCTGCGGGGTCGCCGCGATCTTCGCGATCACCGCGTTCGCGGACGAGTTCGTGACCAGTGGGCTCGTGACCGGATCGATGACGATGGTGGTTCCGCTCGCGTGGGTCCAGAGCTGGCTCTTCGTGCTGGCGCTGGTCGCCGTGCCGCTCGTGTTGCTCTTGTTCCCCGACGGCCGCCCGCCTTCGCCTCGATGGCGCTTCCTCCTCTGGGCGATCGGGGGCTTCGCGCTCCTCGCGGTTCTCGGGTTCATCCTCTCTCCGAACCCCCTCGAGACGCCGGAACGGTTCCCACTGGACAATCCGACGGCGGTCGAGTCGCTCGCGCCACTCGCGGACGTCTTCCTGACGGTGGGCGGTTTCGGCTCCCTCGTGGCCGCGCTCGCGGCGCTGACATCGTTGGTGCTCAGGTTCCGGAGTTCGTCCGGGGACGAACGCCAACAGATCCGGTGGCTGGCGTACGTAGGACTTGCGGCGCTGGTCCTGATGATCGGCAGCTTCGCGACCGAGAGCAACGTCGCCGTGAACAACGCGGTCTTCTTCCTCTTCTTCCTCATGCTCGCGATCGGGATCCCTGCGGCGATCGGCATCGCGATCTTGAAACATCGCCTCTACGAGATCGACGTCGTGATCCGTCGGACCCTCGTGTTCGGCGCGCTCGTCGCCTTCATCACGCTTGTCTACGTCGCGGTGGTCGTGGTGATCGGCACGCGGGCGACCGACTCCGCCTCACTCGTCCCGTCGCTCGTGGCCACCGCCATCGTCGCGGCGCTCTTCCAGCCGATCCGGCGCCGCGTGACGAGGCTCGCCAACCGGCTCGTGTTCGGCAAGCGGGCCGAGCCCTACGAGGTGCTGGCCCGCTTCAGCAACCGCGTCGGCGCGACATACGCAGCCGACGATGTGGTCCCTCGCGCCGCTCGCGTGATCGCCGAAGGGACCGGCGCGAGCCATGTCGAGATCTGGCTCGGCGCCGGCGCAACCCTTCATCCGTCCGCGATCTGGCCTGCGGACAGCGCGCCGGGCCCCTCGGATCCGCTGATCCAAGAGATCAGGCACCAGGACCAGGCGCTCGGTGAGATCCGCGTCTGGACGGCGCCGGGCCAGCCCCTGCGCCCCACCGAGGAGAAGCTCCTCGCCGATCTGGCGTCTCAGACGGGACTCGTCATCCGGAACCTGTCGCTCACCGGCGAGCTGGAGGCGCGGGTGGACGAGCTGTCCCTTCGCGCCCACGAGCTCCAAGAGTCGCGGATGCGGATCGTGCAGGCCCACGATGCCGAGCGCCGCCGGCTGGAGCGCAACATCCACGATGGCGCGCAGCAGCATCTGGTGGCGCTCGCGGTGAAACTCCGACTCGTGGGGGCGACGGCCGCGAAGGATCCGCAGCTGGTGGCGGACAAGCTCACGGAGCTCAGGGATCAGACAGACCTCGCGCTCACGACCCTGCTGGATCTGGCCGGCGGGATCTATCCCTCGGTCCTGGAAGAGCAGGGGGTCGGCGCAGCCCTGGCCGTGCAGGGCGGAGCTGCCGGCGTGCCCGTCTCGGTCGAAAGCGAAGGGGTCGACCGACTTCCGATCGAGATCGAGGCGGCGGTGTATTTCGTGTGCCTCGAGGCGATACAGAACGCCGCCAAGTACGCGAGGGGGACGAGGGTTCGCGTTCGCCTCGCTCGTGACGATGACGGCCTTTCCTTCTGGGTGGAAGACGACGGGGTCGGCTTCGACTCGGCGGTGGCGCCGCGCGGCACCGGCCTGCAGAACATGCGTGATCGTCTGGCCGCGTTCGGAGGCGACGTCACGATCGCCTCGACGCCGGGCTCGGGAACGACGGTCTCCGGGCGGCTGCGTGTACCGGAACGGGTGCGGTCGTGAGCGAAGGAACGACGACGCGCTCCGCCCGATGGGCCAGGATCGTCCATCTCGGTTCGCTCACCATCCTCTCGCTGGTCATCATCGCCATGCTCGGAGGGGCTCTCACCGGGGAGGGTGGGGGCGATCTGCTCTTCGTCGTTCTCGTCATCGTGCTCGTAGCCGGGTTCTCCACGCTCGGACGGCTCATCGTGACCCGTGCCGGCAATGTCTTGGGCTGGGTGTTCCTCGTGATGGGCGGCGCGCTGGCTCTTGGCCTGCCCGGCGAGGGGTACGTCGTCGTCGCGTTCCGGGAGCCATACGTCCCGAGCCTCCCCGGGACGGGGATCGCCGGGGTGATGGCGAGCCTGTTCCCCCCCGTGATGGCGCTCGCGATCCCGATGCTCTTCCTCTTGTTCCCGACGGGGGCGCCGCCTACCCCGCGATGGCGATGGGTGAGCCGCGCGTGGCTGGTCGGGAGTCTGCTCTGCTTGGTCTGGCTCCTGTTCCGCCCCGGCGTCATCTACGCCGAGCCGAACCGCTTCCGGATCCGGAACCCGCTCGGGCTCGAGTTCCTCCGTCCGTGGGAGCCGCTCTTCGACGCCGGGGTTGTGATCGCCCTTGCTGCCTCGGCGGCGGCGATCGCCTCGCTCATCGTCCGCTTCCGTCGAGCTCGAGGGGACGAGCGGCAGCAGATCAAGTGGCTGATGCTGGTGGCACTCGCGGCCGCCGCCATCCTGCTCGCGATGCTCGTGGAAGGATTCCTGATCTCGGGGCCTGAGTCCGATGTCCTCTGGATCTCGCTGGCCGTGGTGCTGGTGCTGGGGATCCCGTCGGCCACGGCGCTCGCGATCTTCCGATACCGCCTCTACGACGTCGACGTCGTCGTCTCCAAGACCATCGCATACGTCGCGTTAGCCCTCGGCATCGCTGCCGTCTACGTCGGGCTCGTTGTGGGGAGCGGCGAGTTGATCGGTGATACGGAGAGCCAGGCCCTCAGGATCGCTGCGACCGCCCTCGTCGCGGTCGGCGTGCAGCCCGCGTGGGCGTTGCTCCAGCGGCTGGCGAACCGGATCGTGTATGGGCGCCGCGCCACGCCGTACGAAGTCATGGCCGATTTCGGCCACCGGGTAGCAGGTGTGCCCTCGGCGGATCACGTCCTCCCCGACATGGCCGAGGCGGCGGGTCGAGGGGTAGGCGCGCGAGCCGCCCGCGTCCAGCTCTTCCTCGAGGAGGGCCGGACGCTGGCGGCCACGTGGCCGGCGGACACCGATATCGCCGAGCCCACGCTTGTCCTCGGCATCGACCATGCGGGCGAGCCCATCGGCGACATCGCGATCGTGAAGCCGGCCAACGAGCCTCTTCGCGCCGCCGAACGCTCACTCCTCGAGGACCTCGCTGCCCACGCCGGGATCGCCCTGGAGAACGCGCGTCTGTCGCTCGATCTCGAAGCGAGAGCAGAGGAGCTGGCCTCGCGCAACGAAGAGCTGCGGCGCTCCCGTGAGCGCCTCGTCACCGTCCGTGACTCGCAGCGACGGCGCCTGGAGCAGGAGCTCCGAGAAGGTGTCGGGGCCGAGATCGCCCGCATCCGTGACCAGATCGGCTTCGATGCCGCGCGCGTCGCAGCCCATCCCGAGCCGGTTCGACTTTCGCTCGATCATCTGAGTGAGCGGACCAACGCGGCGCTCAACGATCTGCGAGAAGTGGCGCGGGGGATCTTCCCACCCCTCCTCGCCGACGAGGGACTCGCGGCCGCCCTCTCTGCGATGGCTCGACGAGCCGGAGCCGAGTCGCGGTTCTCGAAAGACACCGGCGAACCCGGGACCCGCTACGACCCCGCCGTCGAAGCCGCCGTGTACTTCTGCTGCGTCCAAGCGGTTCAGAATGCGGTTCGACACGCCCCCAGATCTCCGATCGAGATCTCGCTCGGCCAAGACCAGGAGACCCTCTCGTTCACCGTCCGCGACCACGGAGCAGGCTTCGACGTCGACCAAGCCTCCGAGGGTGAAGGCCTCCAGATCATGCGCGATCGGATGGCCGCGTTCGGCGGCACGCTGTTGATCGAGAGCGCTCCCGGCGCCGGCACGACGGTCACCGGGACGATGCCCGCCCGCATGCGGGAGGTCGTGGGATGAGCGCGAGAGCCTCACGCGTGATCGCGGGCGCGATCTGCGTCTTCAGCCTGCTGGCGGTGGCCACGTCGATCCCCGTCGGGCTCGCTGCGCGTGAGGGGGTCGAGCCGGGTGAGATCGTGATCGTCGGTGACCCGTACGCCCCTCGCATGCAGGAAAGCCTTCGCGGGCTCGAACGAGAGAGACGAGCGGGGAGCCGGCTCGAGGCGAGCACGGCGAACTACAACCCGGTGTTCGGAGCTCTCGTCGTTCTCCTCCTCGTGTGGCTCGGGGTCGGCTTCCTGATCGTCAGGCGGCAACCGAGGAACTGGGCCGGATGGATCTTCCTCATCACCGGGGCACCGTTCCCGCTGCTGACGCTCGGACAGGCGCTCGTGATCCTCGGACTGAAAGCCGACCCCGGCTCCGTTCCACTGGTCGGGCTCTGGGCCACGCTCGGCGAGTACGCGCTCTATCCCATCGCCCTGCTCCCGCTCCTGTTCCTCCTCTATCCGGACGGCCATCCCCCGAGTCGCCGTTGGCGATGGGCCGTCGCTGGTCTCGTCGGCGGCACCGCCGTCGCGATCCTCGGGTTCCTGGTCCGACCGGGTCCGTACAACAACTGGATCGAGGACGGGATCCTCTTCGAGAATCCCTTGGGTATCGACGCGTTGGCGAAGATCGCCCCTCTGATCATCACCTTCGGCACGGTGATCGCGCTCGTCTCGGCGCTCTCCACCGTGGTCGCGGTGCGCCAGCGATTCAAGCGAGCCACCGGAGAGGAACGCCAGCAGATGCGCTGGCTGGCGTTCGTTGCCTCTCTCGCGGGCTGCTTCTTCGCGATGCAGTGGATCATCGGCATCGCGGCGGACACCCTCTGGCCGGACGTGAACGCCCCGATCTTCGATGTCTTCCTGGGACTCACCGCGTTCACGATCGTCCTGGGCGTCCCTGCCGCCTACCTCGTGGCGATCTTTCGGCACGGCCTGTGGAACCTCGACGTCGTCGTCAAGAAGACCCTGCAATACGCGGTGCTTGTTGCCGGGTTCACCTTGGTCGTCGGTCTCGTGTTCGTCGCGATCCCCACGGCCTTCTTCGGCGTCGGAGGGGGCGTGGGGGATCCGGTGCCGATCACCATCGGGGTGATCCTGACACTCGGTTTCATGCTGATCCGGACCCGTGCGCGCCGATGGGCCAACCGGGTCGTGTACGGCAAGCGGTCGACGCCGTACGAGGTGCTGTCCGAGTTCGCCGATCGAGTCGGTGGCACGTACTCGACCCAGGACGTCCTGCCGAGGATGGCGCAACTCGTCGGCGAGGCGACGGGTGCGCGAACGGCACGGGTCTGGATCCACTTCGGCAGCGAGATGCGTGTAGAGGCTGCTTGGCCTCCGGAAGCCGCGATCCCGCCGGCCGTGGCCGTTCGGGCACATGAGCTTCCGGACTTCGGCGCCGAAGAGGCGTTCGAAGTGAGACACCAAGGCGAGCTCCTAGGGGCGCTCACCGTCTCTCTCGCTCCCGACGACCCGATGAATCCGACGAAGGAGAAGCTGATCCGCGACATGGCTGCGCAGGCCGGACTCGTGCTGCGCAACGTCCGGTTGATCGAGGACCTGCGCGAATCTCGCCGACGCATCGTAAGCGCACAGGATGAACGCGCCCGCGCGCTCGAGCGCAACATCCACGACGGCGCGCAACAGCAGCTCGTGGCGCTTTCGGTGCAGCTTCGCCTCGTTGAAGGCATGGTCGACCGCGATCCCGCGAAGGCGCGGGGGCTCCTCGCGGATCTCCAGGCGCGCACGGTCGAGACACTCGAGGACCTCCGTGACCTCGCGCGAGGCATCTACCCGCCGCTCCTCGCAGACAAGGGACTGCCTGCCGCGCTCGAGGCGCAAGCGAGGAAGTCGCCTTTTCCGGTCACCGTGCAACCCGACGGCGTCGGTCGCTACGGTCCGGATGTGGAGTCCGCCGTGTACTTCTGCTGCCTCGAGGCGCTGAACAACGTCGCGAAGTACGCGGAGGCGTCGATGGTCGAGATCCGACTCGCCCACGCGAACGGCGAGCTCCGATTCGACGTCATCGACGACGGTCATGGCTTCGATCCTTCCACGACCGACTATGGAACCGGCCTGCAGGGTATGGCCGACCGCATCGATGCCGTCGGAGGGGCGCTCGACATCACGAGCACACCGGGCCGTGGCACGACGGTCTCAGGCCGCCTGCGGGTGGAGGTGAGCGAGTGATGAGCCGGCGCCTGCCGTGGGTCGTGTGGGCGATCGCGATGGTCGGACTGGGGTTCACCGCCTACCTAGGTGCCCAGAACGACTCCTTCAGCGTCGAGGGCCCGTTCCTCGTGATCGCGATCACGATGATCGCCGGCTACTGCACGATCGGGGCACTGATCGCTTCTCGAACGACGGGCAACCCGATCGGGTGGTTGTTGATGAGCGTTGGGGTGGGGTTCCTCCTCGGCGGTATGACCGATGAATACCTCACGTTCGCCTATCGACGGGGGTGGGACGACCACGCACTGACCACCTTCGTCGGCTGGCTGACGAACTGGGTCTTCCTCGCCCTGGTCCTTCCGATCCCGTGGATCCTCCTGCTGTTCCCCGATGGCACGCTCCCGTCTCGCCGGTGGCGACCCGTCGGCATCGCGACCCTGGTGTGCTCGGCGCTCGCCGCGGGGGCCTCGATCCTGGCTCCGGGGCCGATCGACGCGAGTGTGTTGCCTCCACCAGCGAATCCGACCGGCGTCGAGTCGTTGAAGCCGGTGATCGACGTCATCCTCGCGGTCGCGGGACTGAGTCTCCTCGCGCTCGGATTCGCCTCGGTCGTGGGATTGGTCCTGCGGTATCGACGCTCGCGTGGTGAGGAGCGGCAACAGATGCGGTGGTTCGTGGCGACATGCGCCTTCGGTGCCGTGCTTCTCATCGGCGCGATCGCGTCGGGTCTTGGGATCGAGGGGAACGAGACCAGGCCGATCAACGAGATCCTCTTCTTCGCCTTCTTCACGGTGCTGGCCATCGGGCTTCCCGGCGCCTGCGCCATCGCGATCTTGCGGTACCGCCTCTACGACCTCGACGTCGTGGTGCGGAAGACCGTGCTGTACACCACCGTCGCGCTCCTGCTGATCGGAGCCTTCCTCGTGTTCGCCGTCGTCGTCGGGCAGGCGGTGATCGAAGCCAACCCCCTGGCGATACTCGCCTCGATCGCGATGGGCCTCGCGTTCTGGCCGGCCGTGCGACTGGCCCGTCGGGTCGCGGACCGGATCGTCTACGGCGGCAGAGCGACCCCATACGAAGTGCTCACCGACTTCTCACATCGCGTCGCCGGGTCCTATGCGGCTGAAGACGTCTTGCCTCGTATGGCGCTGATCCTGTCCGAGGCGGTGGGCGCCGCCCAGGCCGTCGTCTGGCTCCGCGTCGGCGACGAACTCCGCCCTGCCGGCATCGCGCCCGCCGACCGAGCCGCACCCGGCGCGGTGAGATCTCAAGGGGATTCGCTCCCGGACCTCCCCGGCGACGCCGCCGTCGAGGTTCGTGACCAGGGAGCGCTCCTGGGTGCACTCACCGTCTCGATGCCCGCGAACGATCCGATGAACGCGTCGAAGGGGCGGCTGGTGCAGGACCTCGCGTCGCAGGCGGGACTGGTCCTGCGCAACGTGCGCCTCATCGAGGAGCTCCGCGCTTCACGCCAGCGACTCGTTGCCGCACAGGACGAGGAACGGCGCCGGCTGGAACGGAACATCCACGACGGAGCGCAGCAGCAGCTCGTGGCGCTCACCGTGAAGCTCCGACTCCTCGAACAGATCGCCGGCCGCGATCCGGCGAAGGTCGCCGAGATGGCCGCGCAGCTTCAGGCGGAGACCACCGAGACGCTCGAGGATCTCCGCGATCTCGCCCGGGGGATCTACCCGCCGCTCCTGGCGGACAAGGGCCTCCCCGCAGCGCTCCAGGCCCAGGCGCGCAAGTCGACGCTTCCCGTCACGGTCGAGGCCGCCGAACTGGGGCGATTCCCCCAGGACGTCGAAGCCGCGATCTACTTCTCCTGCTTGGAGGCCCTCCAGAACGTGGCCAAGTATGCGGAGGCCTCTCGCGTCACGATCTCGCTCGACCGGAGCAACGGACGGATCTCCTTCGCGGTCATCGATGACGGCGTCGGCTTCGATCCGGCGGAGGCCCGCCAGGGCACCGGCCTCCAGGGGATGGCGGATCGGATCGACGCCCTGGGGGGGACGCTCGAGGTCAGGAGCACGGTCGGGGGAGGCACCTCCGTGCAGGGAACCGTGCCCACCGGAAGCGGAGGAGGATGAACATGATGCGGCTCCCTCGTGCTCGAACCTTGTTGTTCGTCGAGGCAGCGCTCTTGGTGCTCGCGATCGCCTTGATGATCCCGGACTCGGGCGCGATCGGGCTCGTCCTGATCTCCATCCCGGTCCTGGTGTACGGCTGGCTCGGCGCCCGGATCGCGGAGCATGCGCCCGGGAACAGGATCGGGTGGCTCCTCTCCGCAGGCGCGATCGCTGCCGCGATCGGCCTCGTCGGGACCTCCTACACACAGTTCGGCAAGGTGCACGAGACCGGAATACTTCCTTTCGCCGACGCCGCCAGGTTGCTCACGACGATCCTTCCTCTCCCCGTCGCCGGCGTCTGCTTCCTGTTGGTCCTCCTGTCGTACCCGACGGGTCGACTCCCGTCCACACGCTGGAGACCCGCAGCGTGGCTCGTGGTGGTAGCCGGCGTCCTTGTGTCTCTCGCAGCTCTCGGGGACATCGACCTGATGCTTGCCGGCTTGACGCCGGCGTGGCTGCGAACACTGCCCCTCTGGGAGTCTCTGCCCGACCTCGCATTGGCACTCGGGGCGCTCGCGTTCCTCGTCACCGTCGCATCGCTGTTCGTGCGCTCTCGGAGCGTGGCGCCTGAGGAGCGGCGACAGATCCGCGGCCTGCTCGTCACCCTGCTCGTGATGGCCGCCGCCATCCCGCCGTTCGCCTTCCTAGCGAGGAACGACGAGAACTGGGTCGTCGTGTTCTTCACGGGGATCGCGCTCATCCTCGGATTCCTCGTGGTGATCCCGTTCTCGCTCTCGGTCGCGATGCTCCGGTACGGACTCTTCGACTACGAGGTGGGCATCCGGAAGACGATCGCCCGTCGAGTCCTGGTGGTCGTGATCGTGCTCCTGGCGGGCGTTCTCTTCCTGCTACTCGCCGCCACGTTCCTCAGGAGCTTCCTGGCGGGAAGGGAGAGCTCGCGTCTGGAACCCACGGCCGCGATGGCGATCGGCATCGTTCTCGGGATCATCGTCATGCTCGTCGTTCGCTGGGCCGGCCGGTTCGCTGATCGTGTCGTCTTCCGGGAGCGTGAAACGCCGTACGAGGTCCTCTCGAAGTTCTCCGACCGGGTCGGCGAGACCTACTCGCTCGACGATGTGCTTCCACGGATGGCGATCCTCCTCGCGAAGGGGACGGGGGCGGCGGTCGCTCGTGTCTGGCTCGAGGTCGATGGGGAGCTACGGCCGATCGCTG
>JBKKAE010000331.1:0-3338 GCA_046714835.1 Actinomycetota bacterium
CCACCGATGGACGCCGCATCCTGGATGCCTGCTCGGGTGGCGCGATGGTCGCGTGCCTCGGTTACGGCGTGCCGGAGATCGCCGACGCGTTCGTCGAGCAGGCGAACAAGATCCCCTACTTCTACAACCACCACTTCACGAGCGAACCGCAGGAGCGCTTGGCGGATCGACTCCTCGAGGTCGTCGCGCCTGGGATGGCTCGGGTGCGTTTGGTGTCGGGCGGCTCGGAGGCGAACGAGACGGCGCTGCAGCTCGCGCGGCTGTACCACGTCGAACGCGGCGACACCGAGCGTTGGAGGGTGATCTCCCAGGCGCAGTCCTACCACGGGTCGACGATGGGAACGCTCGCGCTGAGCGGGCGGCCCACGCTCCACGAGCCCTACACCCCGTACCTGGCGTCGCACCTCCACATCCCGCCCTCGACGTGGCGGTTCGACCCGAGTGGTGAGGCAGCGTTGCAGGAGCTCGATCGGCGTCTCGAGGAGGCGGGTCCGGAGACGGTCTCGGCGTTCTTCTGCGAGCCGGTGAGCGCCGCGGCCCTGCCGGCCGCCTCGCCCCCGGATCGGTTCTGGAAGGGCCTCGAGGAGCGCCGGAACGAGCACGGCTTCCTGATCTGCTTCGACGAGGTCGTGAGCGGGATCGGCCGTGTCGGGAGCAGGCTGGCGGCGGACCAGCTGCCCATCGAGCCCGACATCGTGGCCATCGGCAAGGGTCTCGGCGCGGGCTACGCGCCGCTGGGCGCGGTGCTCTGCCGCCAGCACGTCTACGACGCGATCGATCGGGGTTCGCGTGAGTTCGACCTGGGACACACGTGGGACGGGGCGCCGCTGACGGCCGCCGTGGGGCTGGCCGTCCTGGATCTCATCGTGGAACGCAGTCTCGTCGACCGAGTCCGCGCACGGGGACCCGGCTTGCGGGACGAGCTCGAGGCCGCGCTCCAGGGATCCGAGATCGTGCGGGAGGTACGGGGCAGCGGCTACCTTCTCGGCGTCGAGCTCGTGGATCCCCGGGACGGGGAGTCCTTCCTACCGGTCGAGCTCGACGTGGCATCCCTCATCGACGACACGGCGTTCGAGCACGAACTGCTCGTGACGTCGACGCACCCGCAGGCTGACGGCTTCGCCGGAGATCAGACGCTGCTCGCGCCCGCCTACGTCAGCACCGACGAGGAGCTCGCGCAGATCGTCGATCGCTTCCGCGCGACGATGGAGTCGGTCGAGCGGTCGATCAAAGGGTCCTTGCCGGCTGTGAGCAGCGGATGAGTCCCGGAGGCGCCGGCGAGGAGTTCATCCTCCTCGCGATCCCCGACGTCAACGGTTCACTCCGTGGGAAGGCCCTACGGCCCGCCGCGTTCGAGACAGCGGTCGAACACGGAACGGTGATGACGGATCTGATCCTTGGCTTGGACCCGGTGGACACACCCATCACCGACTACGAACGGTTCGGTATCCGCACCGGCGCCGCGGACCTCGTCGTGCACCCCGACGTGGAGACCGTTCGTGACCTGTCGTGGCGACCAGGTTGGAAGGTCTGTCTCGCCACGCCGAGCTGGCCGGACGGCACCCCCTGCGAGCTCGCATCCCGCGAGGTGTTCCGGACGGTCGTCACGGACGTCGCGGATCTCGGCTACGACGTGATGGCGGCGATCGAATACGAGATCCGCTTGTGGGACGAGCATGGCGAACCGATGTCCAGCGGGATCAGCTACAGCCTGAACGAGATCGGGCGCTTCGACCGGTTCGTCGACGACCTGGCACGCGCGCTGCAGGGGCTCGGCATCGATCTGTCTGCCGTGCACACCGAGGCCGGTCCGGGCCTGCTCGAGCTCAACCTGTCACCCGGGCGGGGCCTCGCCGCCGCCGATGATGCCACGATGGTGAAGTTCGCCACCAAGCAGGTCGCCGCCTCGATGGGACTGCGCGCGAGCTTCCTCGCGAAGACCGCGCCCGGCGAGGAGGGATCGAGCGGTCACGTGCATCTGTCGTGCTGGACCGGCGAGACGAACGCGTTCGCGGCAGCGTCGGCCGAAGATCCCCTTCCCGAGCCGCTCGCTGCGGCGATCGCCGGGGTGCTCGAGCACCTCCCCGCCGCCTCGCTGCTCCTGAACCCGACGATCAACTCGTACAAGCGTCTGGTCCCGGGCTGGTTCGCTCCGATCAACGCCACGTGGGGATACGAGAACCGATCCTGTGCCGTTCGCGCCATCCGGTCGGCGCGTCAGGATCTCTGGCGCTTCGAATGCCGCCGCCCGGGCGCCGACGCCAATCCGTACCTGGCCCTCGCCGCGATCGCTGCCTCGGCCGCCGACGGCATGAGACGGGCAGCGTCCCCCCCAGATCCGATCGTCGGCGATGCCTATGCTCTCCCTGATCTCCCCGAGCTTCCCGGGTCGCTCGAGTCGGCCATCCAGGCGTTCGAAGAGGACGGCATGCTGCGGAAGCTTCTCGGCGAGGCGTTCAGCGAGTACTACGTGACGTCTCGAGCCTGGGAGCTCAAGGCGTGGCGGGAGACGGTCACCGACTGGGAACGGGACCGCTACGACCGATCGGTGTAAAGAGGAGACCTATTCCTCGCTGAAGTAGATGTTCTTCACCTCGGTGTACAGCGCGGCCGCGTGCATCCCCATCTCGCGGCCGATCCCGCTCTGCTTGTAGCCCCCGAACGGCGCCTCGGTGAACACGCTGCTCGAGGAGTTCACGCTCAGGACGCCGGTGCGGATCGCCTTGGCGACGCGGATCGCGCGCCCGATGTCACGGGTCCAGATCGAGCCGGACAACCCGTACGGCGTGTCGTTCGCGAGCCGGATCGCCTCGTCTTCGGTGTCGAAGGGCAGGATGCACGCGACGGGTCCGAAGATCTCCTCACGCGCCACCCGCCAGGAGTTGTCCACGTCGGCGAGCACCGCGGGCGTGAGGTAGTACCCGTCACGTTCGAGCTGCTCGCCTCCGGTCGTCAGGCGCGCGCCCTCTTCACTTGCGATCGCCAGGTAGTCGAGCGAGGTCTGTCGCTGGCCCTGGCTGATCAGCGGACCCATCTCGGTCGACTCGTCGAGAGGCTCCCCGACGGTGATCGCCTCGGTCGCCTTCGAGAACCGCTCGACGTATTCGTCGTAGATCCGACGCTGCACGAACTGCCGGGAGCGCGCGCAGCAGTCCTGCCCGGCGTTGTCGAACACCGACCAGATGGACTTGGGGATCGCGACGTCGAGGTCCGCATCCTCGAACACGACGCTCGCGGACTTGCCGCCGAGCTCCAGCGAGACGCGGGTGATGTTGGCGGCGGCCGCCTCCATCACCTTCTTCCCCACCTCGGTGGAGCCGGTGAACCCGATCTTCGCG
>JBKKAE010000332.1:0-3195 GCA_046714835.1 Actinomycetota bacterium
TCGCATCCGATCGTGATCGGTCGCGGCTTCGACCGAGGCCATCTCGGCCTGGATCTGCTCGAAGCGGGCCTCGATCTCCTTGAGGCGATCCTCGACGTCCATGACGTCGATTCTCCCAGGCGCCGTCCGGCTGCCTGCGACCGCTACTCGTCGGGCTCGTCGAACTCCAGGTCGATAGACGCGAGGTCCGGGATCTGCAGCGACTCGTCCTTCTGCACCCAGAGATCCTCGTATCGGGGATCGACGGGCGTCTCCGCGTCGCCGGCGTGATCGGCGGTGTCGGTGGGGTCGGTAGCGTCGGTGGTCGTGGCCCCGAGATCGCCGTCCTCCGCGTCTGCGCGTGCGGCCTCCTCGATCGGGGCGGCGAGATCGTCCGCCACCTCGATGAGCTTCCCGCGCATCTCCTCCAGCTGGGTGACGAGGCCCCGTCGGCGCTCGGCGAGACCCATCAGGAGCCGATCGGATTCGGTCTTGGCCCGCTCCAGCAGATCCGTACCCTCCTGACGAGCCTGCTCCGCGCGCGACTGCGCATCCACCCGGATGCGATCGGCCTCGCTCCTCGCCTCGTCGAGCGCTCGGATCGATTCGGATCTCGCGTTCTCGAGGATCCGGTCGGCTTCCTGATCCGCCATCTCGATCAGGTTGGCGAAGCGCTTGGACAACGCGTCGTACGGATCGGCGGACGAGGTCGCATCGGGCGCGGCGGCCGGCGCGGCCAAGGCCGGCGCGGCCATCTGCTCGCTCCGCGCGGCGGCCGACGACCCCACTTCGAGGCGGAGCTGGCTGAGCTCCCGCTCCAACGTCCCCACCTGGTTCGCGATCGAGGTCAGGTAGGCGCGCACCTGCTGCGGGTCGTAGCCGCGGCGAACGGTTGCGAACTCTCGTCGGCGGATCTGCTCCGCGCTCGGCAGCAACGGCATATCCAGGTCGCTGGTCGGCATGGGGAAACCTCCCGAGTCATGGGGAACCGCATCATCTTCGCGCAAGAAACGAGCGATGCAACGACCTCGGGCGAAGTGCGTCCTCGGGCCGTGCGTCCCGAGCGCTAGTGTTCGGGCGCGGTGGCCTCGGCCTCGCGGCGGAGCAGCTCCTGGAACGACGTGACCGCGACCTCGATCTGGGATCGATCGGGCTGCTGGGTGGTGATCTTCTGCAGCCAGATCCCCGGTGTCATCAGTGCTCGCATCACGAGCGATCCCGGGTGCTTGGCGCCGAACCGCAGCGCTTCGTAGGAGATGGCGGCGATGATCGGGATGGCGATCACCCGGGAGACGATCCGCCAGATGAGCGCCGGCGTGCCGTAGAGCGTGAACACGAAGATCGTGATGACCATGACGATGATGAGGAAGTTCGTCCCGCAGCGGACGTGCTCCTTGGGGTACCGATCGATCAGATCCGCCTCCAACTCCTCGCCGTGTTCGAAGGCAGCGATCGTCTTGTGCTCGGCCCCGTGATACTCGAAGACCCGATGGATGTCCTTGGTCTTGCCGATCAACCACAGGTAGGCGACGAAGAGCGCGACCCGGAAGACGCCCTCTCCCATCAGCGTCAGGACGCTTCCGCCGCCCGTGCGGTTCTCGAACCACGCGAAGAGCGTGGTCGGCCCGATGATGAAGATCCCGATGAACAGGGCCAGCGCGAGGACGATCGAGAGCGCGACCTGCCGTGGCGTGAGCCGCTCCTCCTCTTCCAGCGACTGGTTGGCCGAGACCATCAACGCGCGCATGCCGATCGCGAGCGACTGTCCCAACACGATGATGCCGCGGAAGAAGGGCTTGCCGAGGAGCGGGTACCGCAGCACGATCGAGTCGATCTCGTGCGACTCGACGTGGATCGTCGCGTCCGGCTTGCGGACGGCGATCGCCCAGAACCCGGCGCCGCGCATCATCACGCCCTCGACGACCGCTTGACCCCCATACAGATGGCTGCGCGGGGACGCCGCTTTGGGGGCCGCTGCCTCCGCCACGCGTCGGTTAACCCTGCTGCGCCTTCTGGGCCGCCTGGGTTTTCGCGTACCGCCGCTGGAACCGCTCGACACGACCGCCCGCGTCCACGAACTTCTGCTTGCCGGTGTAGAAGGGGTGGCAGTTCGAGCAGAGCTCGGCGCGGATCTCGCTCACGGTGGAGCGGGTCTGGAACGTATTGCCACACGAGCAGTGCACGTTGGCGATCTGGTATTCGGGGTGGATGCCCTGTTTCATCTCTTCTCCTCTTCGCCCTCCCAGGGTAACCGAGACCGTCGACCTCCCAGGGTCGGCGGTCGCTAGCCCCCGGACGGTGCCTTCGCGATCTCCTTGAGGAACTGCTCGTTGGACTTGGTCGCCCTGACCTTGTCCACCAGCAGCTCCAGAGCAGCTCCCACGTCGAGCGCGTGGAGCACTCGCCGCAGCTTGATCACCAGCGCGAGCTCATCGGCCGGCATCAGCAGCTCTTCCTTGCGGGTTCCCGAGGCATCGACATTGATCGCGGGGAACAAGCGCTTCTCTGACAATGAACGATCGAGCCGGAGCTCCATGTTCCCGGTTCCCTTGAACTCCTCGAAGATGCCGTCGTCCATCCGGGATCCGGTCTCGACCAGCGCGCTCGCGATGATCGTGAGGGATCCGCCCTCCTCGATATTGCGCGCCGCGCCGAAGAACCGTCTCGGCGGGTAGAGGGCACCGGAGTCGATGCCGCCCGACAGGATCTTGCCCGAGGACGGCGCCGCCAGGTTGTAGGCACGGGCGAGACGGGTGATCGAGTCGAGGATGACCGCCACGTCCCTGCCGGATTCGGCGAGGCGCCGGGCACGCTCGAGGACGAGCTCCGTCACCTGGATGTGTTGGTCGGTCGGCTTGTCGAACGTGGAGTAGACGACCTCGGCGGCCTCGACGGTGCGCTGCCAGTCCGTGACCTCCTCCGGTCGCTCGTCGACGAGCAGCACGATCACGTGCGTGTCCGGGCTCGAGTTGATGATCCCGTTCGCGATCTGCTTGAGCACCGTGGTCTTCCCCGCCTTCGGCGGAGACACGACCATCCCTCGCTGGCCTTTCCCGATCGGCGCGATCATGTCGATGATCCGCTCGGTCACGGCCGTCGGGCCGGATTCCAGCCGGAACCGCTCGTCGGGGAACAACGGCGTGAGCTTGTCGAAGTTCCTCCGCTCCTTGACGTCATCGATACCGACGTCATTGACCTTCTCGACCTCGAGGAGCG
>JBKKAE010000333.1:0-4534 GCA_046714835.1 Actinomycetota bacterium
ACGATCACCCGGCCCGTCGCCAACGGGCGTGCCGCGGCAAGCACTGTTCGGATGCTATCCGGCGTGTGCGCGTAATCCACCACCACCAGGAAATCCTGCCCAGTGCCCACCGGCTCCATCCGTCCCGTCACCTGCCCGGCGCTCGCCACGCCCCGGATCGCGCCCTCGGTGTCCACGCCGATCACCCCGGAGGCCGCGATCGCGGCCAGGCAGTTCGACACGTTGAACGCGCCCCGGAGCGGGCTCGTGATCTCTCGGTCACCCACCCGGAACGCCAGGCCGTCCACCGTCGCCCGAACGTCCTCCGCGCGGACGTCGGCTCCCGGATCGAGCCCGTACGTGGTGACGGGCACCGCGACGTCGAGGAGACGCCTTCCCCACGGATCGTCCAGGTTCAAGAGCGCGTGCTGGGTTCGCTCGGGGACGAACAACGACGCCTTCGCCGCGAAGTAGGACTCCATCGAGCCGTGGTGATCCAGGTGATCCTGCGAGAGGTTGGTGAACACGGCTGCGTCGAAGACCACCCCCTCGACCCGACCTTGATCGAGCGCATGCGACGACACCTCCATGGCCACGGTCGTGACGCCGTCATCCCGCATCCGTGCGAGCAGGCGCTGGAGGTCGGGCGCCTCAGGAGTGGTCCGTGCGAGGGGGATCGGGTGTCCCGCCACGTGCGCGCCGACCGTGCCGATCGCCCCCGTCCGCCCTCCGGCGGCCCGGAGCACCGCGTCGAGCAGATGGACGACCGTCGTCTTGCCGTTGGTGCCGGTCACTCCCACTATCGTGAGCGCGCGCGCCGGCTCGCCGAACACCTCGGCCGACATCGGCCCCATCGCTCGCCGTGCGGAGGGGACCAGGACCTGCGGAAGGTCGAGGTCGAGCCAGCGCTCCACCACCAGCGCTGCCGCCCCCGAACCAGCCGCGTCTCCGGCGAAGTCGTGCCCGTCGGCCCGGGCGCCGGGCACGCAGAAGAACAGGGCACCCGGAACCACCTGACGAGAGTCGAACGTGGCCTCGCCGACCGGGACGCTTGCGTCACCGCGGATCTCGGCGCCGGTCACGGCGGCCGCGACCGCGGACAGCGGCACGTGGGGAAGACGTCTCACCACCATCCAGCGTACCGGGGCTCGGGCGCGGGACCGGCAGCCTCAGAGATCGGAGGCGAACGGGGGGAGTCGCACGGGGGGTGCGGCCGGGATCGCGAGCCGCTGGATCACATGGCGCGCGATCTCGGAGAACACCGGAGCCGCCGCAACCCCGCCGTAGACCGTGCGAGGCTCGTCGATCGAGACCACGATGACCACGCGGGGATCCGAGGCCGGCAGGAATCCAACGAACGAGGCCATGTACCGTCGGACGTACCGGCCGTCCACCAGCTTCCGGGCCGTGCCCGTCTTGCCCGCCACCTGGTAGCCGGGGATCTGCGCCGCGCCCCCCGTTCCCGTCTCCACGACCGACGCGAGCATCCTTGTGAGCATCCTCGCCGTATCCTCGGACAGGACCCGATGCGGCTCGGAACGCGGTGCGACTTCCAGCTGTCCGTCGGGCTCCGATGTCCCACGAACGAGGCGAGGCTGGACCCACACCCCACCGTTCGCCACCGTCGCGTACACGGCGGCCATCTGCAGCGGCGTCATCGAGATGCCCTGGCCGTACGCCACCGTGGCGCGGGTGATGTCCGTCCAGTTGCGGAGGTCGGGCACGACGCCGCCCGCCTCCCCCGGGAACCCGACACCGGTCGGACTCCCGTAGCCGAACCGCGCGAGGACCGAGGCGAGCTCGGCGCTGCCGACGCGCTCGGCCACCATCGCGGATCCGATGTTGCTGGAATGGGCCACGATGTCGCCGAGCGTCATCGGCTGGACCGGATGGGAGTGCGAGTCGTTCACGGTGTACCCCCCGACCCGCATCCACCACGGCACCTGGAAGATCTCGCGCACGCCCACGGATCCGCTCTCGAGCGCGGCGGCGGCCGTCACGACCTTGTTCACGGACCCCGGCTCGAACATGTCGGTGACCGCTCGGTTGCGAACCGCCTCGCGGTCGGCGTGCTCGAAATCGTTCGGATCGAACCACGGGTAGCTGGCCATGGCGGAGATGTCCCCGGTGCGGGCGTCCATCACGACGATCGTCCCGCCCTTGGCGTGGTTCTCCCTCACGGCCCTACGGAGCGCCTCCTGCGCCAGGTACTGCACCTCTCGATCGAGCGTGGTGATGAGCGTCCTGCCGGCGATCGCCGGCTCGAGGATCTCGATCCCGCTCGCGATCGGAAGTCCGTCGCCATCGAGCTCCACGGTGCGTGTTCCCGATGTGCCAGCGAGAACTTCCTCGTACTCGTATTCGAGCCCCGCCAGCCCGGTGGCGTCGACACCCACGAACCCGAGGACCTGCGGCGCCAGCGAGCCCGCGGGGTAATGGCGCTTCGGCACGTCGAGGAAACCGATCCCCGGTAACCCGAGCGCTTCGAGTCGATCCGCGACCTTCACGTCGATCTGGCGCCCGAGGTAGACGAACGTCGCGCCAGGGGTCCGCAGCCGCCGCTCGACGTCTCGGGCTCGCAGGTCCAAGATGCGCGCGATCTTCGCAGCCTCTGCGACCGGGTCGGTCACGTAGCGCGGATCCGCGTAGATGTCTCGCGCCTCCAGGGTGATCGCGAGGGGCGCGCCGGTTCGATCGACGATCGCGCCTCGCTCGGCCGGCAGCTCCGTCGGGTGCACGCGTTGCTCGAGCCCCTGCGCGGCCAGGGCCCGATGGTCGCCCACCTGCAACGCGACCAAACGCGCGGTGACGCCGACCAACGCCAACACCATGGCACCCAGCAGGGCCACGAGGCGGCCCGCGGGTGGACGTGTCACTCTCCGACCTCGTCCTTCGAAGAGGACGAGCCGGCCGTCCCGGGCACCTGCAGGATCACCACGTCGCCCGATGCCGGGTGCACGAGACCCTCCCGGCGCGCCCACGTGCCGATCCGAGAGGGCGAGGAGAGTCGCGCGACGTCGTTGACGAGGGTTCGGCGCTCGTCGGTCAGCAGCCGCACGCGCTCGGCCACCGAACGGGTGCGGTACGCCGCGTCGACCCTCATGGCGTTCAGCGACACGAGCCCGACCACCATGGCGGAGACGATCACGGCGGTGAGGATCCAGAACGCGGAGTGATGCTCGCGGCGCGCCCGCCGATGGGGATGGGGAGGCTTGAGGGTCGGCGGGCGCGCCGCGGGCGCGCGTGCGGGGGTGACCGCACGACGTCGGACGGGCTGCGGGGTGGGCGAAACCCACCGCTCCGCCTCACGCGCGGGGAGACTCATGCCGCCTCCTCGATGCGCTCGGCGGCACGCAGCTTCGCGCTGCGCGCCCGTGGGTTGCGAGCCGTCTCCTCCGCGGAAGGGGTCAGCGGCTTCTTGGTCAGCACACGGAGCCGGTCGTCGTCACGGAAGGCCCGCTTCACGATGCCGTCCTCCAAGGAGTGGTACGAGAGCACCACCACGCCGCCACCGGGGCCGAGGAGCCCGACCGCCCGAGGCAGGGAGGCGGCGAGCTCCTCGAGCTCCCGGTTGACCGCGATACGGAGCGCTTGGAACGCACGACGCGCGGGGTGGGGGCCCCCCGGACGTCGTCCCACAGCGCCCGCGACCACACCGGCCAGCTGGTCGGTGGTCTCGATGCGAGCTCGGTCCCGGGCCCGGACGATCGCCCGCGCGATGCGGCGCGATCGGTGCTCCTGCCCGAACTCGAAGAGCAGATCGGCCAGCTCGTGCTCCGGAAGATCGTTCACGAGGTCCGCCGCGGTGACGTCGCTCGGACCCATCCGCATGTCGAGTGGCCCGTCGACGCGATACCCGAACCCACGGGCGGGCTCGTCGAGCTGCATCGACGACACTCCCAGGTCGAAGAGGACCCCTTGCAGCGGCCCCGTGGCTTCGGCCTCTCCGACCTGGGAGAAGCGTCGATGCACCGCGGTGAAGCGGTCGCCGTAGCCTGCCAGGCGCTCGCCCGCGGTCCGCACGGCGTCCTCATCGCGATCGAACCCGAGCACCTTGCTCACGCCGGCCTGGAGGAGCGCCTCGGCATGGCCGCCGCCGCCCACCGTCATGTCGGCGACCCTTCCTCCGGTCCCCGACCGCCCGGCGACCAGGAGGTCGAGGACCTCCGCCACCATGACCGGTTCGTGCCGTACGCCGTCGTTCGCCACGTCACCCGATCTGTCCCGCCAACACCCCGAGACCGATCGACGCGAGAAGCGTCAACGCCGTCATCGCGAGGAGCGAGAGGCTCTGTCGCACCTCCGTCGAGAGCTTCGTCTGCATGTTCCCTCCTAGGTTCGTCCGTAGGGTCCGTCTCGACCGGACGCTTGTGCCCCGGCAAACGGGCTCCCGACTAGGTGCCGCGACCTGCCGGCGCCCGGGGCTCTAGGTCTCCGTTCTCGTACGCGACCGCGTGGGCATCGCGGTAGCGCTCGAACTCCCCGCGGTCCCAGATCTCCATGCGCTCACGCACGCCGAGGACCACGACCTCCTTCTTGATGCCGACCGCCTCCC
>JBKKAE010000334.1:0-4595 GCA_046714835.1 Actinomycetota bacterium
TCGCCGAAGTGCCTGGTCACAGGCGGGCGTGCTTTGCAAGCAGGGGGGTCGGCGGTTCGAGTCCGCTCGTCTCTACGAGGACAGCGTGAACGCTGCTGTGAAGGTTCGGCACCTCTGTCCCACATCGGCTCCGCAACCCGTGTCCCACCCCGCGATCCGGCTCCGGCTCCTTGGCGACACTGGCTCCGGCACCTGTGTCCCACCGGCTCCACCTCTTGCCCGGTCTTGATCTTCACTTGCGCCCAACAGGGCCAAGGAGGATCTGGGGATGCTCACGGAGCTATCGGTGGTTGAGCAGCGCTACCTGGCGGTGAGGGAGGCGCTCGACGGCGCCAAGGTCACCGACGTCGCCACCCGCTACGGCGTGGACCGCCGGACCATCCATCGATGGCTCCTGCGTTATGCGAACGAGGGCCTCGGCGCGCTCGCCGACCGCAGCTCCAGGCCGGACCGGTGCCCGCATCAGATCGCGCCGGACATCGAGGCCAGGATCGTGGCGCTCCGGAGGGCCCATCCGGGGTGGGGCCCTCGGACCATCCTTTCGAAGCTGCGCAGGGAGCTGGGCGAGCCACCCTCACGCTCGGCGATCTACCGCTGCTTGGTCCGCCATCGGCTGATCGAGCCCAAGCCCCGCCGGCGTCCACTGAAGGATTACAAGCGCTGGGAGCGCTCACGACCGATGGAGCTCTGGCAGATGGACGTGATGGGCGGGGTCCTGCTCGACGATGGCACCGAGTGCAAGGTCATCACCGGGATCGATGACCACTCGCGGTTCTGCGTGATCGCCAAGCTCGTCGCCCGGGCGACGGCCAGGCCCGTGTGCGACGCGCTCCTGGAGGCGCTCGGCCGACACGGTGTGCCCGAACAGATCCTCACCGACAACGGCAAGGTGTTCACCGGCAGGCTCGCCCCGAAGCCCGCGACGGTGGCGTTCGACCGGATCTGTGTGAACAACGGCATCCGCCACATCCTGACCGCTCCCTACTCACCGACCACCACGGGCAAGATCGAGCGGCTGCACAAGACGATGCGCAAGGAGCTCTTCCACGGGCGCCGCTTCGTATCGATCGAACAGGCTCAGACGGACCTGGATGCATGGGTCGGGCACTACAACCACGAACGCGAGCACCAAGGGATCGGCGACGTGGCACCGATCAGGCGCTTCGAGCTCTTCGAGCCTGTCCCCGCCGAGATCGTCGATCCGGATGCCCTCGCCGAGGAGGCACTCCCGCCGAGCGCGCGCACCGTCGGACGCAGGGTCGACCGCGCCGGACGGATCAGCATCCTCAAGCACCGCTACCACGTCGGGCGCCACCTCGCCGGCCAATCCGTCACCGTCGAGTCCGCCGACGGACTGCTCCACGTGAGCCACGACGGCGTCGTGGTCGCCACCCACGCCCGGCGGCACCTGGCGGAGGATGACGACCGCATGGATCGGCGGGTCAAGGCCGCACGAGCATCTCGACCCACGGCTGGAGAAGAGGTCTTGCGCAAGGTGGACCCTTCAGGGTCGGTGAGCTTCGCAGCAACGACCTACCGCGCAGGGAACCGCCACATCGGCCACATCGTTGGGGTCCGCATCGTGGACGACACGGTGCAGATCACACAGGATGGGCTCCTTCTGCGGACCCACCGCGCCCGGCATGACAAGCTCAAGGAGTTCGGGGCCTTGGCCAACCCCGGCGGCAGACCGAGGAGAAAGAGCCAAGATGTGGCATAGGTACCGGAGCCATTCCGAGACACGGGTACTGAGACTTCACACAGACGCCGCTCGTGTTGCCGGCAGACACCGAGATCTCGTCCCGACGTGGCGCAGGGAAGCGCTTGCGATGATGCCGCTCTTCGCTCGAAGGGAAGGAGACCAGATCGTGTCCGACATCGTGCCGACCTCCCGACTCACCCACGATGGCGCGTTGCGTGTCCTTCGAGCTGGGATCGAGAAGGCAGAAGAGATGAGTGTCCCACAGTGCATCGCGGTCACGGATGCGGCGGGACGCCTGCTGGCGTTCGTACGGATGGACGGCGCGAAGTTCCTCAGCATCCGCACGTCGATCCGCAAGGCGATGTCGGCGGCGTCCTCGCGCGAGCCGACGGGCCGCGCCGACCTGGAGCACGCGATGAAGCTCGCGTTCACGACGGATGGCAGACTGACGAACCTCCTGGCCGGCGTGCCGATCGTGGTCGGCGACGAGGTCGTCGGAGCGGTAGGTGTGAGCTCCGGAACAGGGGAGCAAGATCTCGAGGTGGCCCTCGCCGCCGTCGCAGCATTGTCCGACGCGAAGCGATGGTGAACTGGGAAGCAGCTTGACAGGATGATTGATTAGATAGAATCTCTAATTAATCATGTCACCGCGATCGTACGACACGTCCAAGCGGGATCAAGCGCGTCGAGAGACCGGCCAACGGATCCTCGACGCCACTCTCGAGCTTCACACTGAACAGGGGATCCTCGGGACGAGCTGGAAAGACATCGCGGAGCGCGCCGACGTCGCGGTCGCAACCGTGTACAACCACTTCCCGACCCTCGACGAGCTCGTCCCTGCGTGCGGCGATCTGCTGATGGAGCGCCTTCATCCGCCTGCCCCGGAGGACGCCGGGTCGGTCGTCGGTGATGCCCGGACGACACGGGAGGGGCTCGAGCGCATCGCCCGCGAGCTGTTCACGTTCTACAAGCGCGGCGGGGCGCATCTCGTGATGTTCCCGGGTGAACGCGAGCTGCCGGCGATGCGGGAGTGGGAGGCTTACCAGCGGGCCACTGTTGAGGCCTTCGTGCTGGCAGCCCTCCGGGGGCAGCGACCCAGCCGACGCACCGTGCAGGTGATCAGCGCATTCTTCGACCTCGGCACGTTCAGGTCGCTGACGGAACGGCAGGTCGGTCTCGAGGAGGCAGTCACCACCATGGCAGATGCGGCCGCACGCGTGCATGCACATGCGCGACGGCCACCGACGAATAGGAGGAAGCGATGACGCACGGACAGGGAACGACAACGCAAGGCTTCGGAGTGCAGCCGGACGGGGGGGAGCGCCTGTCATGGATGGGAGAGCCGACGCTGTTGAAACTCACGGGGGAGCAGACCGGTGGGCTGTATGCCGTGGCCGAGATCGTCTCCACCCCCGATGGATTCGTTCCTCTGCACGTTCATCACCGCGAGGACGAAGCCTTCTTCGTGCTCGATGGCGAGGTGACCTTCACGATCGGTGAAGAGACCGTCGAGGCTGGTCCCGGCTCGTTCGCGTTCGGCCCGCGGGACGTTCCGCATCGCTACACGGTGGTCACACCGTCGGCGCGGATGCTGATGCTGTTCTCGCCGGCCGGTTTCGAAGGCTTCATCCGCGAGACGAGCGAGACGCTCGGTCCTCTCGATACGCCGGTGCCCGCTGAGCTCGACATCGAGCTGATCCTGGAGACCGCTGCGAGGTACGGCGCCGAGATGCTCGAGTAGCCCTTGAGCGACGAGGTCACGGCGAAGCGTGCTGGGAGTCGTTACGCCATGCTGAAGGCGGCGGCGATCACGTGCGTGAACAACCCGGGGTCGCTCGGCTCGACATGCAGCGCCGAGATACGCTCTTCCCTGTCGAACGTGAAGGTGAGGATCAACGTCATCTCCACGACGTGGTTGGGACCCGCAACACTGACCTCGTGGCTGGCCGTCATCGTGGTCGCATCGTGGACGAAGACGAACGACGGATCCTTCGAGATGACGAACTGTCGGATCCCCAAGAGGAACTTGCCCACCGACTCATGGCCCTGATATTCCCCTGCGAACGGGGAAGAGCCGGGGAGGTCGAGCACCACGTCCTCGCGCATCTCGCGTTCCATCGTCGTGAAGTCCCGGTCGGCGAAGGCCGTCGCGAGTCGGGTCACGAGCGTTTCTCTGCGGACGTGTGTGATCGTGCGGAGGGCGTCCATGCCGCTGTCTCGACCGACCTGGGTGCGACCTTGAACCCGTGGCTCGGAGCAGATCGGCCCGCAGGCCCGGACGCTATCCCTTGTAGGCGATCTCGATGTCATCCGCGCGCGCGTTGAGGGACAGGAACACCGACCCGTACACGAGCGCGAGGAACGCCATCGCGAGCACGCGCATGCCCTGGGGGGCGTCCTGGGCCTCGAGGATCAGCCAGGTGAGTGTGCAGGCGAGCAGACCGTTGCCCATCTTCGCGCCGAGCCCGATCGCGATCTGCTCGTCGCGCAGATCCGATGTTCGCCACAGCCTCCGGAGCGTCGACAGGATAACCGCGGCGAAGAACGACACGATGCCGATGACCCCCGGGGAGCCGCCGAGCGCAGCGGCGAGCGTGGCGCATCCCGCGAGCAGGGCGATGCCGGTGACCGCGCACGTGACCGTCTTTCCGTGCGCGAGCAGGAGTGTGGGCTTCCCGTAGGCCGCGTCGCCGGCTCGGTCTCGGAAGTCCTTGAGGTTGATCCTCGCGAGGAAGAGGGCGTACAGCGCCCCGCAGAGGAGGACGTCGAGGCGTTCGAATCGTCCGCCGGCGGCCAGCAGCCCGAGCGCGTAGGGGACGATCGCGTACGCCACCGAGTGGATCGTCGGCGCGAGCCACGTCCGGTACGAGATCCGGATCGGCCGGAGCGAGTA
>JBKKAE010000335.1:0-5341 GCA_046714835.1 Actinomycetota bacterium
TGGCCCTCGACCCGAGCGACGGCGATCTCGGCGCCGCTCACGTCGAACGCCTTCGCCTCTCCCTCCGGCACCTCGTCGGAATCCCCGACCGACACGTATTCCGCCATCGCGCATGTCCTCCTTCGTCCACGAGCATCGGTACTCGGCGGCCCAGCCTACGGCACCTGCGGTGAGGCCCCGAGGGGCTCCCGTCCTCCGCGGAAGAACCGGACTGCCCACGCGCCCGCGAGGGCGAGGTAGAACCCCGCCATGATCAGCATCCCATCCTTGAAGTCGATCGGGAGCACGGCGGGGCCCAATGCCCCCGCCACCCACGCGAGCTGGAACATCACCTCGTAGCGGACGAACACGCGCCCCAACGCCCCTTCTGGTGCATGGGCTTGCATCAGGCTCTGGAATGCGAGACGGCCGAGCTCGGTCGCTGCGCCCGCGGTCAGCGCGAAGATCGCGAGGACCGGGAGGGAGAAGGCCTGGAACGCGAAGAACGCACCCAGGCCTGCCGCGACCGTGCAGCCGACCACGATGAACTCCTCGCGGAGCGTCTCGGGCAGCCGGGGGGCGAGGAGGTCGGCGAGGAAGCCCCCCAGGGCGGCCGAGATCGCCATCGCGGCGAACCAGGTGGAGGGGAATCCCTCGCGCCGGATCGCGAAGGCCGACAGGAACAGGATGAAGCCCGTGGCGGCGCGCATGCCGGTCGCGCCGAGCGCGGGCCCGGTGAGGATGGGGATCCGTCCGCGCCGGCCGAGCGGCTTGGGTTCGGTGCGGACCCGCGGATGCGGCAGGCGGAGTGTGACCAGAGCGCAGATCGCGTACACGATCCCGGCCAGCACCATCGCACCGCCGGAGCCCCAGAGTCTCACGGCGCCGACGCCGAGGGGCGCCGCCGTGAGCGCTCCCGCCACCGCGACACGTCCTAGGCGCGCGTTGGACCTCATCAAACCCTCGCCCGGCCCCGCGTAGGCCATCGTCAGTCCGTTCTTCGTGATCCCGTGGACGCGCGCGGCCACGAGGATCGCGAGCGCCGCGGGGTACAGAGCGACGGTGTCCAGCCGCCCCGCCACGTAGAAGGCGATCCCTCCGCGGACGATCGCGGCGAGGAAGGAGATCAGCCGTCGCGGCCCCGCCCGGTCGAGCGGCACCACCAGCAGCGGGGCCGCAACGGCGAGCGGGAGCATCGTGAGGCCGAGGTAGGCGACGACCCGCCACTGCGCCTCGCCGACCGGCAGGGAGAAGAAGACGGAGTCGGCGAGCGAGATCGCGAGGAGCGAGTCGCCGGCGGCGCTCGTGAGATGACAGAGGGCGTAGCGATCGATCGCGTTCCCCGAGTGCCACATCTTGCGGATCGGGTGGGTGGCGCCCGAGGCGGCCGCCGCGACGGCATAGAGCGCGAGCTGCCAGAACGGGATCCGGTTGCGCTTCTGGTCGACGCGCACCCGGCCTACCCCGAGAGCCGCTCGCGCAGGAGCGCCTGCGCGAGCTTCGGGTTGGCAGAGCCGCCGGAGGCCTTCATGGCCTGCCCCACGAGGAACCCGATCACGCTCTCGTTGCCCGCACGGAACTTCTCCGCCGCGTCCGCGTTCTCCGCGATCACCCGGTCCACGACACCTCCGAGCTCGCCCGCGTCCGACACCTGCCGGAGTCCGCGCCGCTCGACGATGTCCGCGATGGCGTCGCCCGTCTGGAAGGCCTCCTCGAGAGCCTTCTTCGCGCCTGCCCCGGAAAGCGTGCCGTCCCCAACGAGCGCCACGATCTCGGCGATGTGCTGCGCTCCCACCGTGGCGCCGGCGGCCGCGTCGGCCTCGTTGCGCAGGCCGGCCAGGTCCTGCGTGATCCAGTTGGCAGACGCGGCCGGCTCCACGCCGAGCGCCACCGTCTCCTCGAACAGGATCGTCGCCGGGCGGTCGGCCACGAGGACGCGCGCGACCTCAGGCTTCAGTCCCAACTCGTCCACGTAGCGGGTGCGCCTCGCCTGCGGGAGCTGCGGCAGGGACGCACGGATCTCTTCGATCCATGCGTCGGCCGGCTCCAACGCGGGGATGTCGGGCTCCGGGAAGTACCGGTAATCGAACGCCTCCTCCTTGGAACGCATCGTCTTCGTGGTGCCCGAGTCCTCGTCCCAGTGCCGCGTCTCCTGCACCAGCGGCTCGCCCGCTTCGAGCGCCGCGATCTGCCGCGCGGCCTCGAAGACGAGCGCCCGTTCGAGCGACCGGACCGAGTTCATGTTCTTGATCTCGACCTTGGTGCCCAGCGCGTCCGTCCCCGGGGGACGGACCGACACGTTGGCGTCGCAGCGGAGCGATCCCTCCTCCATCCGCACGTCGGAGACGTCGAGAGACCCGAGGAGCGCGCGGAGCTCGCGCAGGTACGCGGCCGCCTCCTCGGGCGAGCGCATGTCCGGCTCCGAGACGCATTCGACCAAAGGGACGCCGGCGCGGTTGTAGTCGATCAGCGCGTACTCAGCCTCGTGGATCCGGCCCGACGCGCTGCCGTGCGCGGTCTTGCCCGTGTCCTCCTCCATGTGCACCCGCGTGATGCCGACGCGAGTCGTCGACCCGTCGGCGAGCTCGACGTCCAGATGACCCCCGACGCACACCGGCAGGTCGTACTGACTGATCTGGAAGTTCTTCGGCATGTCGGGATAGAAGTAGTTCTTCCGGTGGAACACCGAGCGCGGAGCGATCTCACTCCCCAGGGCAAGCCCGATCTTCACGATCCGCGCGATCGCCTCCCGGTTGGGAACCGGCAGCGACCCCGGGTGCCCGAGGCAGACCGGGCAGGTCAGTGTGTTGGGCTCGGCACCGAACTCGTTGCGGCACCCGCAGAACATCTTGGTCTTCGTGCTGAGCTCGACGTGACACTCGAGCCCGATCACGGTCTCCCAGTCGCCCATCGCGCGGGCCAGCCTATCGGACGCTTCCGACGGGACCGTGGGAACCCGTCCGTATCCTGTCTCGATGTCGAATCCCGCCTCCCCAGCCCCGAACCGGTCGACCGTGGCGCCCACCTGGCTGATCTGGGTTGCCCTCGGGATCGTGTACGTGATCTGGGGCACCACGTACCTCGGGATCCGCATCACCAACGAAACCCTTCCGCCGCTGCTCGCGGCCGGGACCCGCTTCGTGATCGCCGGGGCGGTCCTGTTCGCCGTCTCGACCCGGCGGCGCGACGCCGAGGCCGACCCGATCGCCGGACCGCAATGGCGTGCGGCGTTCCTCGTGGGAGCCGGGCTGATCGCGTTCGGCAACGGGTCGGTCGTGCTCGCCGAGCGAACGGTCCCGTCGGGCACCGTTGCGCTGATCTTCGCGCTCGTGCCGTTGTGGATCGCGGTCTGGGATCGGCTCGCGGGACACCGGCGACTCCCCGGCCGGGTGGCGATCGGGATCCTGCTCGGGTTCACGGGAGCGGCGCTGCTCGTGAACGACGCGCGTGTGGCCGAGATCCCCGTGTCCGGGCTCGTGCTCGCGATCTCCGCGTCGATGAGCTGGGCCGCCGGTTCGCTGTTCGCGCGGAGCGCGCGCCTGCCGCACCGTCCGCTGGTCGGCAACGCGATGGTGATGATGGCCGGCGGCTCGATCTCGCTCGTGTGGGGCATCGCCCGTGGGGAGTTGTCCCTGATCGATCCCGAACGGTTCTCTGCGGCGTCGATCCTGGCCTTCGGCTACCTCGTGGTGTTCGGTTCCTGGATCGCGTTCACTGCCTACGTGTGGCTGCTCCGCAACGCGCGAACGTCGCTCGTGGCCACCTACGCGTGGGTGACGCCGATGCTGGCCGTGTACCTCGGGCACCTGATCGTGGACGAGACGCTGCGGAGCCGGTCACTGATGGCGGGCGCGGTCGTCCTCGCGGCCGTGGCCATGACGGTGTCGGCGGGAAGCGTGGCCCGCGACGATCGAAGTTCAGACGCCGCCGAGGACCGGCGGGCGGAGGACGAGGCCGAGGTCCCGCTCTAGGGCGCTGGCGGCGCGGAACAGCACTTGCTCGCCCAGGACCGCTGCCGTGAGCTGGAGTCCCACCGGGAGACCGCTGTCATCCAAGCCGCAGGGCACCGTGATCGCCGGTACGCCCGCGAGGTTCGCCGGAATCGTGAACACGTCGGACAGGTACATCGCGAGCGGATCGTCGGCACGCTCCCCGATCCGGAACGCGGTGGTCGGCGACGTCGGAGAGACCAGGACGTCGAACGACTCGAAGGCTTTCTCGTAGTCACGGATGATCAGCGTTCGGACCTTCTGCGCCTGGCCGTAGTAGGCCTCGTAGTAGCCGGCCGACAGCGCGTACGTGCCGAGCATGATCCGGCGCTTGACCTCCGGGCCGAAGCCCTCGCCGCGCGTGCGCGACATCATCTCCACGGAGTCGGCGCCCTCGGCTCGGTAGCCGTAGCGGACGCCGTCGTAGCGCGCGAGGTTCGAGGACGCCTCCGACGGAGCGATGAGGTAGTAGGCAGACAAGGTGTAGTCGGCGTGCGGGAGCGTCGCCTCTCCCACCTCGGCGCCGAGTGCCGTGAGCCGGTCCACCGAGGCGCGCACCGCATCGCGGACGCCCGGCTCGACGCCCTCTCCGAACGCCTCGGCGACCACGCCTACCCGGAGACCGTCGATCCCGTCCTCCAAGCCCGCGAGGTAGTCGGGCACGTCCTCATCCAGGCTCGTGGCGTCGCGGTCGTCCTTGCCCGCCATCGCGCCGAGCAGCAGCGCGGCATCGCGGACGCTCCGGGTGAGCGTCCCCACCGTGTCCAACGAGGAGGCGAACGCGATCAGCCCGTACCGGGACACCAGCCCGTACGTCGGCTTCATCCCCACCACGCCGCAGAGGGATGCCGGCTGACGCACCGAGCCACCCGTATCCGTGCCGAGCGCCCACACCACCTCGCCGGCCGCCACCGCTGCCGCGCTCCCGCCGCTGGAGCCACCGGGCACCCGTTCCAGGTCCCACGGGTTGTGCACGGGCCCGAACGCCGAGTTCTCGTTGGACGACCCCATCGCGAACTCGTCGCAGTTGGTCTTGCCCATCAGCACGCTCCCGTGGCCCGACAGGCGAGCCCACGCCGTGCACTCGTACGGCGGGATGTAGTTCTCGAGGATCAGCGAACCGCACGTCGTGCGGATCCCCATCGTGGCGAGCACGTCCTTCAGCGCGAGGGGGATCCCGGCCACAGGGTGCTGCGGTGCCCCGGTCCCCCGGTGAGTGTCCAGCTCGGCCGCGCGCTCCAGGGCGACCTCCGGTGTCCGCGTGAGGATCGCGCCGATGTGGTCGTCCACAGCGTCGATCCGGCGGAGGGAGGACTCGACGACCTCGGTCGCCGAGACCTCGCCACCCGCGATCTTGTTCGCGAGCTCGGAGC
>JBKKAE010000336.1:0-2534 GCA_046714835.1 Actinomycetota bacterium
GTGCTGAGCAGCGCTCACGGACGGCTCGTCCTCATCGGAGGCGAGGCCGGTGTCGGGAAGACGGCGCTCGTGCGACGGTTCTGCGGGGAGCACAGCAAGTCGGCGAGGATCCTGTGGGGCGCCTGCGACCCCTTGTTCACACCCCGTCCTCTCGGGCCGCTTCTCGACATCGTCGAGAGCACGCGAAGCGGGCTGAAGGAGCTGGTTACGAACGGAGCCAAGCCCCACGAGGTCGCGGGGGCGCTCGTGAGCGAGCTGCGGGCGCAGGCGCCGGCCATCCTGGTCCTCGAGGATGTGCACTGGGCGGACGAGGCTACCCTCGACGTCCTGAGACTGCTCGGTCGCAGGCTCGAAGCGGTTCCGGCCCTCGTGCTGGCCAGCTATCGCGACGCAGAACTCGACCGCGCCCATCCGCTGCGGATCGTGCTGGGTGAACTCGCGACCGAGCAGGCGGTCGGCCGGCTCAAGATCGAGCCTCTCTCCCGGGCGGCGGTCGCGGCACTCGCAGAGCCACACGGCGTCGACGCGGACGAACTCCATCGCAAGACGGCCGGAAACCCCTTCTTCGTCACCGAAGTACTGGCGGCCGGTAAGGAGGAGATCCCCCACACGGTCCGGGACGCCGTGCTCGCTCGTGCTGCCCGCCTCACCGCCTCGGGGAGGACTCTCCTCGAGGCGGTGGCGATCGTTCCCCCCGAGGTGGAGCTCTGGCTCCTGGAGGCGATCGAAGGCGAGGCTATCGACCGTCTAGAGGAGTGTCTGACCTCGGGCATGCTCACACCGGTGCCGGGAGGGGTGGCCTTCCGACACGAGCTCGCCCGCCTCGCGGTCGAAGAGTCGATCACACCCAACCGCGCGCTCCATCTGCATCGGAAAGCCGTCGCCTCTCTCGCCTCGCCGACGGCCGACGGTCCCAATCTCGCTCGGCTCGCCCATCATGCAGAGGCGGCCGGCGACCGGGAGGCGGTCTTGCGGTTCGCGCCGAAGGCGGCAGCCCTCGCGGCGTCGGTCGGCGCGCATCGCGAGGCGGCCGCCCAGTACGCCCGCGCTCTCCGTTTCAGCGACGGCTTGCCGTACGAGGAGCGCGCCGAGCTCCTCGACCGCCGTTCACATGAATGCTTCCTCACCGACCAGTACGACGAGGCGATCGAGGCCCTGGAGCTTGCGCTCGAGTACCACCGACAGCTCGGGGACCGGCGCAAGGAAGGGGACTCGCTCCGCTCGCTCTCGCAGATCCTCTGGTGTCCGGGCCGGACGGCGGAAGCCGAGCAGGCCGGTCGTGAGGCAGTAGCCGTGCTCGAGAGGATCCCGCCGGGGCGAGAGCTTGCGATGGCGTACTGCGATCTCTCGGTGACCTACATGGAGGCCGAGAAGGCAGAGGAGGCTCTCGCCTGGGCCACTCGCGCGCTCGAGCTGGCTCAGCACCTCGACGACACCGAGATCGTCCTCCACGCGCTCAACACCATCGGCACCGTGGAGTTCCTTGCCGGCGCACCGGAGGGCAGGGAGAAGCTCGAGCGGAGCCTCGCGCTCGCCGAACAGACAGGACTCGAGGAACTCGCGGCGGACGCCTTCGTTTGCCTGACCTGGGCCACCGTTCGCCAACACTCGCACCTTCTCTCGAACGGCTACCTGGAGGCGGGCCTCCGGTATTGCAGCGAGCGCGGCCTTGAGCTGTACCGGCTCTACCTGCTCGGGTTTGGCGCCCGATCGGAGCTGGACCAAGGCCGCTGGCCGGAGGCCGTCGACTCTGCCGAGCTCGTTCTCCGCATCCCCCGCACCTCGACGGTCCCCCGCATCCACGCGCTCGTTGTGCTCGGGCTCGTGCACGCGCGGCGTGGAGATAAAGGGCCATGGGCGCCGCTCGACGAGGCGCTCGGGCTGGCGAAACCGACCGGGGAGCTCCAGCGGATCGCGCCCGTGGCCGCGGCGAGAGCGGAGGCCGCGTGGCTCGGGGGCAACGAAGAGGCTATCGCCGAGGCCACCGACGAGGCCCTCGACCTCGCACTGCAGCGGCGTGCTCCCTGGGTGATCGGCGAGCTCGCTTACTGGCGCTGGCGGGCCGGCATCCTCCAGGAGGTCCCGCCCGGCGCGGCGCAGCCGTACGCCCTCCAGATCGCCGGCAACTGGGCACGGGCGGCAGAGGTGTGGACCAAGATCGGCTCTCCGTACGAGGCCGCCCTCGCATTGGCGGACGCGGACGAGGACGAGCCTGTCCGGCGTGCCCTGGACGAACTGCACGGGCTGGGGGCCCGGCCAGCGGCGGCCCTCGTCGCCCGTCGCCTGCGTCACCGCGGGGTCCGCGGGCTTCCGCGGGGGCCACGTGCTGCGACACGGCAGAACCCCGCCAACCTGACGACGCGGGAGGTCGAGGTCCTCGCCCTCATCACCCAGGGGCTTCGCAACGCCGAGATAGGGAAGCGCCTCTTCCTGTCTGAGAAAACGGTCGGACACCACGTCTCGGCGATCCTCCGGAAGCTTGCGGTCCGGACGCGCGGCCAGGCAGCCTCCGAGGCGGCGCGGATCGGGCTCAT
>JBKKAE010000337.1:0-3519 GCA_046714835.1 Actinomycetota bacterium
GTGCTGGTCGGCGTCGGCCCCGGGAACGCCTGCACCACAAGGGGTGTGTTGGGTGTAGGCGTACCGCAGGCGACCGCGATCGCGGATGCGGCCGCCGCCCGACGCGAACACCTCCACGAGACTGGCCGCTACTGTCACGTGATCGCCGACGGTGGGATGCGCACCGGAGGCGACATCGCAAAGGCGATCGCCTGCGGGGCAGACGCCGTGATGATCGGGTCGCCGCTCACACGCGCCTACGAGGCGCCCGGCCGCGGCTACCACTGGGGGATGGCGACGTTCCACCCCACGCTCCCGCGCGGAGCCCGGGTGAAGACGCAGCAGGTGGCCTCCATGGAGGAGATCCTCGTGGGACCGGCACACGAGAACGACGGCACCTTCAACCTCTTCGGAGCGCTGGCGACCTCGATGGCCACGACGGGGTACGCGACGATCAAGGAGTTCCAGAAGGCAGAGCTTGTGATCGCCCCTTCGATCAAGACCGAGGGGAAGACCTACCAGGCGGCGCAGCGGGTGGGGATGGGCCACTAGGTGCCCCCGTTCGGGACGCCAAGAACACACGAAGAGGCCTCCCGGCCGGTCCTGGTCGTCGACCTCGGTGCGCAATACGCGCAGCTCATCGCGCGGCGCGTCCGAGAGGCGCGTGTGTATTCGGAGATCGTGCCCCACGACACCGGTGCCGTGGATCTGGCGAAACGGCGCCCCGCCGGCCTGATCCTCTCGGGGGGACCGGCGTCCGTCTACGAGGAAGGAGCGCCCACCCTCGATACCGCCTTGTTCGAGCTGGGCGTCCCGGTCCTGGGCATCTGCTACGGGCACCAGCTCATGGCGCAGGCGCTCGGGGGCGAGGTCGCGGCCACGGGTCAGCGTGAGTACGGCGGGACGACGCTGTCGGTCGACCAGCCCGGTGGGATGCTGCTCGCCGACTTCGGTCCCGAGGAGCAGGTCTGGATGAGTCATGGCGACGCGGTCACGCGCGCCCCCGAAGGCTTCCGCGTGACCGCCCGCACGGAGCAGATCCCGATCGCCGCGATGGAGGACCCCGAGCGGGCGTTGTTCGCGGTCCAGTTCCACCCCGAGGTCTCGCATACCCCCCGAGGCCAAGATGTCTTGAAGCGGTTCCTCTACGAGGGCTGCGGACTGCTTCCCGACTGGACCCCGATCAACATCGTCGAGGACGCGGTGGCTCGGATCCGCGCGCAGGTCGGCGATGCGGAGGTCCTATGCGCGCTCTCCGGAGGAGTCGATTCCTCAGTGGCCGCGCTCCTCGTGCATCGCGCCGTCGGCGACCAGCTCACCTGCGTCTTCGTCGACCACGGGTTGAACCGAGAGGGGGAACCGCAGCAGGTCGAGGAGACCTTCGGTCGTCACTTCGGCGTGCCGCTCGTGCACGTGAAGGCCGAGGACCGCTTCCTCGCGAAGCTCGCGGGCGTCACCGATCCCGAGCAGAAGCGACGCGCGATCGGGGAGGAGTTCATCCGCGTCTTCGAGGAGGTCGCGCGTGAACACCGGGGCGCTCATTTCCTCGTCCAGGGCACCCTCTATCCCGATGTCATCGAGAGCGGCTCTCGCACCGCCGCGAACATCAAGAGCCATCACAACGTGGGCGGTCTTCCCGAGGAGATGGAGCTCGAGCTCGTCGAGCCGCTCCGCGACCTGTTCAAGGACGAGGTCCGGCAGGTGGGCGCCGAGCTGGGACTTCCCGAGGAGGTCGTGCAACGCCAGCCGTTCCCGGGTCCCGGCCTCGCCGTCCGGATCGTGGGCGAGGTGACGGCCGAGAACCTCGACAAGGTTCGCGGAGCCGACGGGGTGGTGCGCGAAGAGATCCGCCGAGCCGGGCTCGAACGGGAAACCTGGCAGGCGTTCTGCGTCCTGCTCGCCGACACGAAGACCGTCGGCGTCATGGGCGATGGACGGACCTACGAGAGTCCGGTGATCGTCCGCGTCGTGACGTCCGAGGACGCGATGACGGCGGATTGGGCCAGGCTCCCGTACGACGTGCTCGACCGGATCGCGGCGCGGATCGTCCGGGAAGTGCCTGGTGTCAACCGGGTCGCGTACGACATCACGTCGAAGCCGCCCGGCACCATCGAGTGGGAGTGAGGGAGATCCACGGCTGGAGCTGCTTGAACGACCCACTCGTTGGGTGTTTCGTTCTGGAATAACCCCAACGAGAGGTGGTCGCTGTGATCCGTGGTCCCCTGAGGGGCAAAGCGTTCGTACTGTTGCTGGCCGTGACCCTGATCGGGGGGTGGCTGGTGGCGCCGAGTGTGGCGCACGACAGCGCGAGCATCACGCATAACTGGAACAAGCACTACAAACTTCTGGCCAAGAAGATCTTCTACTTGAAGCGGCAAGCGAACACGAGGTTCATCAACGTTGGTGAGCGAGCGAGCGACTCGAGCCTGCTCGATGGACTTGATTCCACAGCCTTCGCCTCTTCTTCTCACGTCCACAGCGGCGCCGATATCACCTCGGGCACCGTGGTTGAAGCAAGGATCGATGCCCTGCTGGTGCGCGACGCCGAGGTCTTCGGCATCGTGACCGCGGCGGACGGGGCCGGAAGCACGCTCGACGCCGATCTGCTGGACGGTCAGAGCTCAGGAGCCTTCGCCGGTGCCTCACATGCCCACAGCGGAGACGACATCAGCAGCGGCACAGTCGATGAATCCGTAATCGATCTGCTGATCGCGAGGGTCGCCGACGTCTTCGACATCGTCTTGGCGGCTGACGGCTCCGGGAGCACGCTCGATGCCGATCTGCTCGACGGGATGAGCTCGGGCGCGTTCGCCTCTTCTTCTCACGTCCACAGTGGCGGCGACATCACCGCCGGGACCGTGGCCGAGGCGAGGATCGATGCCTTGCTGGCACGCGATGCCGAGGTCTTCGGGATCGTCACTGGTGCCGACGGCACGGGCAGTGGGCTCGACGCGGACCTGCTCGACGGGATGAGCTCGAGCGCGTTCGAGGCGGCGGGCCTGGCGAACGGGGTGCAGTGGTTCAAGGAGGCCGCGGACTCGCTCGGCTCGACTGCCACGACGGAACGTGTCGTCTTCACGGCTCCGGAGAACATCACGATCACCGACGTGTTCGTGGAGCCCGCCGCTGCCGTGACTGCGAGCGACACTGCCTACGCCACGATCGTCGTCTCCAGGCGTGACGTCACCGGAGTCGGCAAGGTGACCGTGGCGTCGCGGACTACCCAGACGTCGGGGTTGGGCGGTACCGGGAGCTGGACGGCGTTCAGCACGGTCTCGCTCGGCTCGCTCTCGAACACGTCTCTCACCGAGGGACAGAAGCTGACGATCGAGGTCACGAAGACCGGTTTGGGCGTCTCGCTGCCGATCCTGATCGTGCAGATCGAGTACATCGTGAACTGAGGGCCGTCGGGGACGCCAGCGTCGGATCTCGGCCCCCTTTCGTAGCCTGACGGCATGACGATCGAGGGTAGGGTGCTCGGCGCCCCCGGCCCGGGGGGGGGGGGCCGGGGGGGGGGGGGGCGGGGGGCGGGGGTGCAGG
>JBKKAE010000338.1:0-2545 GCA_046714835.1 Actinomycetota bacterium
CGCAAGCTGAAGGACGACGACCTGTTGAAGTCGGTCGCGGAGACCGGCGGCGTGATCGGGATCGAGGCTTCGCCGCACACGACGATCTCCCCCGCGCATCCGCGTCACTCGTTGGAGTCCGTGATGGATCACTTCGAGCATTGCGTCGAGGTGATGGGGATCGACCACGTGGGCTTCGGTCCGGACACGTTCTTCGGCGACCATGTCGGGCTGCACGTGCAGTACGCGGGCAACTTGGACACGGGCGAGGTCGGGGAGTTCGAGCCGGTCGAGTACGTCGAGGGGCTCGAGAACCCCTCGGAGTTCCCGAACGTGATCCGGTGGCTCGTCGCGCACGGCTATCCGGACGACCAGATCGCGAAGGTCGTGGGAGGGAACGCACTGCGGGCGCTCCGCGAGGTCTGGGTCTAGGCCACGGGCTTGGAAGGCAGCGCTCGTTCGAGGGCAGCGACGAGGCCCTCGATCGTGTGCGGCTTCGCTATGGCCGCAGGCCGGAGGCCGGCGGCACGAGCGGCGGCTGCGGTGACCGGGCCGATGCACACGACCTTCGGCGGCCTGTCGCTCGGGCCGCGGATCGCCTCGGCGCCGCGTGCGCCGAAGAAGCCGCGAATGGTCGAGGCGCTCGTGAACGTAAGCGCATCCACCTCGCCACCACGGAGCGCTTCTCGCGCTTCCCGCGGGAGGGAGGATGCGAAGATCGTCCGGTAGGCCTCCACCCGGACGGGCTCCCACCCCTTCCGTGCGAGAGCGTCTTCCAGTCCCTCAGGCGCGATGTCGGCGCGGGCGCAGAGCACGCGGCCTGAGCCGCGCGGGAACGCGCGAGCAAGGGCCGCGGTCGTGAACGTCGCCGGTTGCAGGTCCGGGTCCCGGCGAGCCCAGCTCCGGAACGCCGCCGCCGTGCCCTCGCCGATCACCGCGACCTGTGCACGAACGTCACGGGGGGCCGCCAGGCGCTCGCGCAACACGTCTACGGTCGCGGCACTGGTGAGCGTGATCCAATCGAACCGCCCGGCGGCGAGCTCCTTCAGCGCCGCGGTGAGCGCCGCGGAGCGCGCGGGCACCAGTCGGATCGTCGGGGCGACGAGGACACGCGCGCCGCGGCGGTCGAGCTCGCGCACCAGCGGCGCTGCCTGGCCCACCGGGCGCGTGACGAGGATCGTCCGCCCAGCGAGGGTTCGCTTCACCCCCGCAGCTCCCCCAGGATCCGATCCGCGCCATCGGCCCGCAGCCGCTGCGCGAGGGTGGAAGCGGCGACGCCTGGATCGGAGCTCTCAGACGCGGTCCGAACGATCTTCGCCCCGTCGGGCGTCGCGACGAGGGCCACCATCCTGATCCGGTCGCCCTTCGTCGCCGCGAGCGCCCCGAGCGGAAGATCACAGCCGCCGCCCAGGAGTTGCACGAGCGTTCGCTCGGCCTCGAACGCTCGCCTCGACGCGAGATGGTCCAAGACAGAGATGACGGCTCGCGTGGTCCGGTCTTCCTCCCGGACCTGCACGGCCAGGCACCCCTGCCCCGGCGCCGGCACCATCTCGTCCACCCGCAGCCGGCGGGCGTGCGGCGGGTCGAGGCCGAGCCGTGCGAGCCCGGCCGCGGCGAGCACGAGCCCGTCCACTTCCCCTTCGGCCAGCTTCCGGAGCCGCGTGTCCACGTTCCCCCGGATCTCGGTCACGCCCATCCCGGGGAAGCCCGCCAGGAGCTGTGCACGACGACGGACGCTCGACGTTCCGACCACCATCCCCGGCTGTAGCTTCTCGTCGCGTCCGATCAAGACGTCGAGGGGATCGGCCCGCTTGGGGATCGCGGCGATCACGATCCCTTCGTCGTCCTCAGCGGGCAGATCCTTCGCGGAATGCACGGCGAGGTCGACCTCGCCCGTGCGGAGCGCCTCGACGATCCGATCGACCCAGAGCCCCTTCATGCCCGACGGCGACTCGGCCGACGTTGCCCCTTCGTCGCCCGACGTCGACATCGGGACGATCTCCGAGCGGAAGGCGTTCGCGGACAGGAGCGAGGCGATCTCCTCAGCCTGCGCGAGCGCGAGAGCCGAACGCCGCGTCGCGATGCGGAGGGTGGTCACTCCTCGTCGAGGAGGGAAGGGTCGAGGCCGAGGAGCTCGGCCAGTAGCGTGGCGTGCGTCCGCCCTGAGCCGGGCTCCGACCGCTCCTTCAGCGCCACGATCGGATCGTGCAGGAGCTTCGCGACGATCCCACGCGTGAGCGCGTCAACGGCGGCGTGTTCGTCGGCCGTGAGGTCGGCGAGCCGGCCCGCGTAGCGCGCCAGCTCACCCTGCAGCACCGCGTCGCCGCGGCGACGGATCGCACGGATCAGAGGAGCGAGTTCGTCTCCGCGGCGACGCACGACGAACCGGCGGACCTCCTCGGCCACGATCTCGCGAGCCTGCGCGACCGCATCGTGTTCCACCGCCGAATCATGAGAGCGCAGGGCATCCACGTCGATCACCGTCACACCGGCGAGCGAGCCGGCCTTCGGATCCACGTCGCGCGGCCCGGCCAGGTGGAGAAGGACGAGCGGCGATTCCGGCACC
>JBKKAE010000339.1:0-3089 GCA_046714835.1 Actinomycetota bacterium
TCGACGAGATGGACTCCATCTTCCGCACCCGCGGCACGGGCATCTCGTCCGACGTCGAGTCGACGATCGTCCCGCAGCTGCTCTCCGAGCTCGACGGGGTCGAGACCCTGAAGAATGTGATCGTCATCGGCGCCTCCAACCGCGAAGACCTGATCGACCCGGCGATCCTGCGGCCCGGGCGGCTCGACGTGAAGATCAAGATCGAGCGGCCCAACGCGGACCAGGCCAAAGACGTGATGTCCAAGTACCTGCATCCCGTCGTCCCGATCCACCCCGACGAAGTCGAACGGAACTCAGGAGACGTCCAGGTGGCGGTCTCGCGCATGATCGAGCGGACGATCGAGCAGATGTACGAGCCCTCCGAGCGCAACCGCTTCCTCGAGGTCACCTACGCCTCCGGCGACAAGGAGATCCTCTACTTCAAGGACTTCAACTCGGGCGCGATGATCGAGAACATCGTGCGGCGGGCCAAGAAGGACGCCATCAAGCGTTTCCTCTCCACCGGGGAGAAGGGCATCAAGACCGATGACCTTCTCACGGCGATCCGGGACGAGTTCAAGGAGAACGAAGACCTCCCCAACACGACCAACCCCGACGACTGGGCTCGGATCTCGGGCAAGAAGGGCGAGCGCATCGTCTACGTCCGAACGCTGCTCGGCGATGAGGGCGACGGCCGGCAGGTGGAGCGCGTGAGCCCCGGTCAGTATCTGTAGGGTCCCTGGGTGGCCATCCCCAAGGTCCTGGGCACCGAGACCGAATACGGCATCGCCGCGGTCGGGGTCCCGGACTTCAACCCAGTCCTCTCGTCGTCGCTGTTGATCTCGACCTTCGCGGGGTCGCTCAGGCGTATCCGCTGGGACTACGAGCAAGAGTCACCTCTGCGGGACGCGCGCGGCTTCGAGCCGATCCCGTCGCGCGAGGTGTCCGACGAGGACCTCGGCCTTGCCAACGTGATCCTCCCCAACGGCGCGAGGTACTACGTGGATCACGCGCATCCCGAGTACTCGACCCCCGAATGCCTGACGCCCCGCGAGCTGGTGACCCACGACAAAGCGGGGGAGCGCATCCTCGAGCGCTCGATGCGCGAGGTCGCCACGCAGTTGCCTGACGCGCCGGCCCTCCTGATCTACAAGAACAACTCCGACGGGAAGGGGAACTCCTACGGCACGCACGAGAACTACCTCGTCGACCGGCAGACGCCGTTCGCCGACATCGTCCGGGACCTGACCCCGTTCTTCGTCTCGCGCCAGATCTTCTGCGGTGCGGGCAAGCTCGGCTCCGAGGCGCCGTGGGACGAGCGGGGTCGGCCGATCTACCAGCTCACGCAGCGCGCGGACTTCTTCGAGACCGAGGTCGGCCTCGAGACCACGCTGAAGCGGCCCATCATCAACACGCGCGACGAGCCGCACGCCGACCCCGAGAAGTATCGGCGTCTGCACGTGATCATCGGGGACGCCAACATGTGCGAGGTCGCCCAGTTCCTCAAGGTGGGGACGACGGCGATCGTCCTCAAGATGATCGAGGATCGATTCCTCCCCGACCTCTCCCTCGAGGGACCGGTCCGGGCGCTGCACGAGATCTCACGGGACGTGACCTGCACGGTGGAGGTCCGCCTCGCCGACGGCAGGCACCTCACCGCGGTGCAGCTCCAATGGGAGTACTTCGAGCACGCGAAGAAGTACATCGAGCACGAGGACGACACCGAGGCGAACCGTGAGGTCCTCGAGCGCTGGGAGAGCGTGTTGACCGCGCTCGAGAGCGAGCCTCTGTCACTGCACCGCGAGCTGGACTGGGTGGCCAAGTATCGCCTCATCGAGGCGTACCGGGAGCGAGGAGGGCTCGACAGAGGCGACCCGAAGCTGCGGGCGATCGACCTCCAGTACCACGACGTCCGGCAAGAGAAAGGCCTCTACTACCGGCTGGAGCGCTCGGGGAAGGTGGAGCGCATGGTCGCCGAGGCGGACGTGCAGCGGGCCATCATGGATCCACCCGAAGACACGCGTGCGTACTTCCGGGGACGGTGCATCGGCAAGTTCCCCGACGCGATCGCGGCCGCGTCGTGGGACTCCCTGATCATCGACACGGGCGCCGAGGCGCTCCAACGCATCCCGATGAGGGAGCCGCTCCGCGGCACGAAGGCCCACGTGGACGACCTGCTCGAGGCGTCCCACGACGCGGCCGCGTTGGTGACCGCCCTCCAGGGGTGATCCGTCACTGCGGCTAGAATCGCCACGGAGGAGGAAGCATGCCCGAACAGGAACGGAAGCAGGTCCAGAAGAAGGGCGGCGGCGGGGATCAGCCCGATGCCGACGCCGGCCAGGTCTCGTCGACGTCGAAGGCCGCGGAGCTCAAAGAAGAGATGGACGACATCCTCGATGAGATCGACTCGGTGTTGGAGGAGAACGCCGAGGAGTTCGTGAAGTCCTACGTGCAGAAGGGCGGGGAGTGACCGACAGGGTCGAGCTTCCACTCTCGGGGGCTTCCTTCGGCGCCGACCCGAGCTTCGTCGAGCTGCTCAAGCGCCAACGTCCCGAGGCGATGCCCTCCGCGCTGCAGATGGGCGCGCTGGAGGTTCCTCAAGCGACCACGGTTCTCGGCTTGCGATACGCGGAGGGGATCGTGATGGCCGGCGACCGGCGCGCCACCGCTGGCTACACCATCGCCGACGCCAAGATGAAGAAGGTATTCGCCGCGGACGACTTCTCCGCGATCGCGATCGCAGGGGCGGCCGGCCAGGCCGTGGAGACCGTCCGGCTCTTCCAGCTCGAGCTCGAGCACTACGAGAAGCTCACGGGAAACCGGCTGTCCCTCGAGGGGAAAGCCAACAGGCTCGCCCAGATGATCCGGGCGAACTTCCCACTCGCGGTGCAGGGGCTCGTCGTCGTCCCGCTGTTCGGTGGATACGACGAAGGCCGGAACGAAGGCCGGCTCTTCTACTACGACGCGACGGGCGGCCGGTGGGAGGAGCAGGATTACCAGGCCACGGGATCGGGAGCGCAGCCCGCCAAGAACTCGCTGAAGAAGCGCTGGCGGCCGGGCCTGGATCACGATGAGGCGATGCGTGTCGCGGTCGAGGCGCTGATCGACGC
>JBKKAE010000340.1:0-3240 GCA_046714835.1 Actinomycetota bacterium
ACCTCGTGACGCAAGCGACCCGTCGGCTCCGCAAGAGAGCCAGGCCCGTACACGTGGATCTGGCGACCGGGGCGGGCACGATCGCGCTCGCGGTCGCGAACGAGGTGCCCAAGGCGACCGTGGTGGGAACCGATCTGTCGGCCGACGCGGTCAAGCTCGCCCGGAAGAACGCCAAGCGCCTCGGCCTCCGAGCGCGGTTCGTCACCGGAGACCTGTTCGGGGGGCTCCCAGGGAAGCTCGCGGGCTCCGTGGACGTGATCACGATCCATCCGCCGTACGTGCCGATGCATGAGCTCAAAGATCTGCCGGAGGAGATCCGCGACTGGGAACCGGAGCACACGCTGACGGACCGCAGTCGCGACGGGTTGGGGCTCATCGGCCGCACCGCTCGAGAGGCCCCCGACTGGCTCTCCCGCAACGGGTGGCTGTTGATGGAGGTGAGCCCCGACCGGGTCAAGCACGTGAAGCGGGTGCTCGGGCGGGAGGGCTTCCGAGACATGCGCAGCACCAAGGGAGGTCCGATCCCGCTCACGAGGGTCGTCGTCGCGAGGCGTCCGGCGTGAGCCGGGTGGCCCCGTACGGCACCTGGGGATCTCCGATCAGCGCCGAGATGGTGGCCGTGGACGGTGTCGCGCTGTCGGAGCCGTGGCTCGAGGACGGCTCCGTGTACTGGCGGGAGAGCAGGCCGGCCGAGGGCGGACGATCGTTGCTCATGCGCGCGGCGCCGTTTTCGGAGCCGGTCGAGGTGACTCCGAAGGGGTTCAACGTTCGAACGACCGTCCACGAGTACGGCGGCGGCGCCTACCTGATCCACCGAGGCACGGCGTTCTTCTCGAACTTCGCCGATCAACGGCTCTACCGTCAAGAGACCGGCGCCGATCCGGTGGCGATCACGCCGGAGTCGGGAGGCCGGGATCGGTACGCGGACGGGCGGGTCACGCAGGACGGACGATGGCTGATCTGCGTCCGGGAGCGCCACCCCGATCCCGACGGCCCGTCCGGTGTCACGAACGAGCTCGCGGCGATCCCGCTCGACGGGTCGGCAGAGCCCGTCACGATCCGCTCGGGTCGCGACTTCTACTCCACCCCGAGGTTCTCGCCGGATGGTTCGATGCTCAGCTGGCTGGAATGGGATCTGCCGTGGATGCCCTGGGACGGGTGCGAGGTGCACGTCGCCGAACTCGCAGGCGACGGCTCCCTCGAGAACGTGCGGCAGGTCGCCGGTCGGGCCGGCGAGGAGTCGATCTTCCAGCCCGCGTGGAGCCCGGCCGGCGACCTGCACTTCGTCTCCGACCGGACCGGCTGGTGGAACCTCTATCGGCAATGGGACGGTCGCGTGGAGCCGCTCCACCCGGTAGCGGCGGAATTCGGCTGGCCGCAATGGCTCTTCGGGATGTCTTCGTACGGCTTCCTCGGGGACGGTCGGATCGCGTGTCTGTGGGAGCGAGACGGCGTCCAGCACCTCGCGATCCTTGATCCGGAGTCGGGTGAGCTCATCGATCTGGACGTCCCGCATTCTGCGATGTGGCCCGATCTCGACGTCGAGGGCGATCGTGTGGCGTTCATCGGCGGTGGTCCGTCCATCCCCGACGAGGTCGTGCTCCTGGATGTCACCGCCCGCTCGGTCGACGTCCTCCGGTCGTCCTCTTCCGTGGATGTCGACGAGCGCTTCTTCTCGGTCCCGCGCCAGATCGAGTTCCCGACGGAGGGAGGCGCGACGGCGTTCGCGCACTTCTACCCTCCTCGCAACGAGGATGCCACCGGCCCGGACGGCGAAGCGCCCCCGCTGATCGTGAAGAGCCACGGGGGGCCGACCGCCGAGGCCATGTCGAGCTTCGATCTCGAGATGCAGTTCTGGACGAGTCGAGGGTTCGCCGTCGTGGACGTGAACTACGGCGGAAGCACCGGCTTCGGGCGGGAGTATCGACAACGACTCAACGGCAACTGGGGCATCGTCGACACCGCCGACTGCATCAACGCCGCGCGATGGCTGGCGACGCAGGGCGAGGTCGACGGGGACCGACTCTTGATAACCGGGGGGAGCGCCGGCGGCTACACGACGCTCTGCGCGCTCACGATGCACGACGCATTCACGGCGGGCACCAGCTACTTCGGGTTGGCGGACCTCGAGGCGTTCGTGGGAGGCGGCACCCACAAGTTCGAGTCCCGCTATCTGGTCTCGTTGGTCGGCCCCTACCCCGAGGAGGCCGAGCGGTACCGGGCGCGGTCGCCGATCAACTTCACGGAGGGGATCTCCTGCCCGATGCTTCTGCTCCAGGGTGCGGAGGACCGGGTCGTGCCGCCCGCGCAGGCGGAGATCATGGTGGAGGCGCTCAGGCAGAAGGGGCTGCCGTACGCCTACATCTTGTTCGAAGGGGAGCAGCACGGGTTCCGGAAGGCTGAGTCGACCCGGAGTGCGCTGGAGGCGGAGCTCTCTTTCTACGCCCAGGTGCTGGGGTTCGAGCGAGACGACGTTCCGAAGCTCCGGATCGAGAACCTCTAAGGGCTCTCCCGCGTGGTCGAAAGGGGGGGCGGGGGAGCCGGCCTGAGGCCGACTCCCCGCGCCGGAGAGGGGGCGCACCTCTCGAAGGTGAGCCTTTCAGCCCCAGGTGAACAGGCGGCGACGAGCGGGTGAGAGGTCGGGGAACCGTGCGGCGTTCAGCCGCCGATCATCGACATCGATCGCGCGGGCTGGACGAAGTCCGGATGGTTGATCCGGTGCCCCGACCACTTCGACCACAACCCCTGCCTGATGATGAGCGCGAGCTCGTCGTCGGAGGCGCCGCCGCGGAGGGGGGCGCGGAGGTCGGTCTCGCCCAGCGCGAACAGGCAGTTGCGGAACATCCCCTCGGCGGTCAGGCGGAGCCGGTTGCAGGTGTCGCAGAACGGTTCCGTCACCGAGGGGATCACGCCGATCCGTCCGGGTGCGCCGTCGGCGAATCCGAACGTCGTCGCCGGCTCGTTGGCGTGGCCCGCCGACACCAACGGGTGTACGGCCTCGATCGCATCGAGGATCCGGGCCGCCGGCACGACCTTCTCGCGCTCCCATGCGTGCTGTGCGTCCAGCGGCATGTATTCGATGAAGCGAACCTCGTACCCGGTCTCGCGCGACCAGCGCGCGAACTCCACCACCTCGTCGTCGTTGATGCCACCGATCACCACGCAGTTGACCTTGATCGGAACGAGGCCGGCGCTCTCGGCCGCCTTCATCCCCGCGAGCACCTTGTCCAGCGCGTCGCG
>JBKKAE010000341.1:0-3919 GCA_046714835.1 Actinomycetota bacterium
CCCCCGAGCCCACCGGTGAGCGTGATCGTGCCGGCCAAGGTCCCTCCGAAACGCTGTGTGGCGCACTCGGCGAGGGTTTCGTAGGTCCCTTGCAGGATCCCCTGGGTCCCGATATAGATCCACGAGCCGGCGGTCATCTGCCCGAACATCGTGAGACCCGCGTCCTCGAGCTCCCGGAAGGTTTCCCAATCGGACCACTTCGGTACGAGCATCGCGTTCGAGATCAGGACGCGCGGCGCCATCTCGTGGGTCCGGAAGACCCCGACCGGCTTCCCGGACTGGACCAGGAGCGTCTCGTCGTCGCCGAGGTCCTTCAGCGACCGGACGATGGCGTGGTACGCATCCCAGGATCGGGCGGCGCGACCCGTTCCGCCGTAGACGACGAGGTCTTCGGGGCGCTCCGCGACCTCCGGATCCAGGTTGTTCATCAGCATCCGCATCGCGGCCTCCTGCGGCCACGACCGGCAGCTGAGCTCGGATCCCCTGGGCGCCCGCACCTCATGAGCGTTCATCTGCTCCATCTTGGGCGATACCACCGGTTGGGTAACCTCCATCTGGGCTACGGCAGAGATGCTACCCGGATGCTTGAGCGGGCCCGTATTCGCCTGTACCGTCCGCGCGATGGCCTCGGACAGAACCGTCATCGAGATCGGGACCGCCCGTGACTCCGTGGATCCCATCCGGGTGCTGCTGGCCGATGACGAGCCCGGGCTCCGCACGGCCCTCACAGAGCTCCTCAGCCATGAGGATCGGGTCGAGCTGATCGGGACGGCCGCCGACGCGGAGGAAGCGATCCGGATCGCCGAGTCGGACCGGCCGGACGTCGCGCTCGTCGACGTCCGGATGCCGGAAGGCGGAGGCCCCCACGCGGCCCGAGGCATCTCGCGCGTCTCCCCCCGGACGCGCGTGATCGCGCTGTCCGCCTATGAGGACAGGAAGAACGTGATGGAGATGCTCCGTGCCGGCGCCGTCGGCTACCTCGTCAAGGGGACGGCGGCCGACGAGCTCGTCCACGGGATCGAGATGGTGGCGCAGGGCGGCACCAGCCTCTCGGCCGAGGTGCTGAGCGGGGTTGTCGCGGAGCTCGCGACGCAGCTCCGCCGCGAAGAGATCGAAGACGAGGCGGACCAGGCGCTCCGAGACGACATCGAGCGATTCGTCTCCGGCCACGGGGTGTGGATGGTGTTCCATCCGATCGTCGACCTCGAGACACGCCAGGAGATCGGGGTGGAGGCGCTCGCCCGGTTCGGATCGATCCCCGTGAAGCCGCCCGACCGATGGTTCGCCGAAGCCACGGCGCTCGAGCTCGGGCTCCAGCTTCAGCTCCGGGCCTTGAAAGAGGCACTCGACGCTCTCCCGAAGATCCCGGACGGGATGTTCCTGGCGGTCAACTGCTCGCACGTCGCCGCCGCATCTCCGGAGTTCGCCGATCGATTGGACGGTGTCGAGGACCGCATCGTCCTCGAGATCACGGAACACGAGGCCATCGAGGACTATGGGGCGCTCGCGACGGCGATCGCGCCCCTCCGCGCGCGCGGCCTGCGTGTCGCCGTCGACGACGTTGGCGCGGGCTACGCGAGCCTCCGTCACGCGCTCCAGCTCGCGCCCGACATGGTGAAGATGGACATCTCGCTCACCCGGGGCATCGATCGCGATCCGGGACGTCGGGCCCTCGCCACCGCGCTGATCTCCTTCGCCGGCGAGACGCACATGACGATCGTGGCCGAAGGGATCGAAACGGCGGGAGAGCTCCACGCGTTGCGCGAGCTCGGCGTCCGGTACGGGCAGGGCTTCTACCTCGCCCGCCCCGCCCCGCTCGACTGATCCTTCCTCAGGAGCTCTCTGCCGACCGACTGCGGACGATGCTCCGGAGCACCCGCAGGTCGCGGGCGAAGATCCGGCGCATCAGAGGCGCCGCCACCCGGAGACCGAGTCGGCCGACAGGACCCAACACCTTCGGTGCGAAGAGGGTCTCGCGCCAGCGCATCCGCGTGCCCTCGCTCACCGGCTGGAGCTGGATCTCACCTGCGCCCTTCACCCATCCGAGGTGATCGATCACCAGGATCCGCGGTGGCTCCCACATGCTGACCCGGACCTTGTCGCGCGTCCTGATGCCTGCGATCCGCACCGTGGCGAGTGCCTCGACGCCCACGCCCTCCCGTTGCTCGCCGATCAACTCGAAGTCGGAGGCCTCGAGCATCCAGTCGTCCTGATGCTCCCAGTCCGTGATCAACGCCCACACGATCTCCGGTGGCCCGGGCATCGTGTCGGAGACCTCGATCACGAGCGGCGTCCGGCGTCGCGAGGACCGAGGCTCGGCGTTCAGCGGCTCAGCTCGAGCGGCGGTCGATCGACCACGAAGAGGCGCCCGTGTCCTTCGTGAACTGCTTCATCTCCATGGCGACGGTCACCGCCTCCGCGTAGTGCCGGAACGCCCGCTTCTCCGTCGAGGCGACCCCGATCGAGAGCGTCAGCAGCGGGAACCGCTGGAGATCGCCACGCCGGTTCGTGACCTCGACGTAGCCGTTCGTGCGGTCGTCCACGTCGTACAGACCGGGCACCATCTCGTCGAACATCTGCACGATCTGCTGAGCCGTGGCCGTCGCCTGCTCGGGCGGTACCACGACCACGAAGTCGTCTCCGCCGGCGTGGCCGACGAACGTGTCGGCTCCCACGACGTGCGCGGCCGCCTCGCCGATCACCCGAGCCGTCTCTCTTATGGCTTCGTCGCCCCGAAGGAATCCGTACCGGTCGTTGTAGGCCTTGAACCGGTCGAGGTCGACGTAGAGGATCGCGAACGGGTCGCCGGAAGCGACGCGTCGTTCGATCTCGTCCTCGATCGCGATGTTGCCGGCAAGGCCCGTCATCGGCGAGAGGGACCGCGTGTCACTCGCGCGGTTCAGCACTCCCCGGATCCGCGCCAGCAGCTCCGGAGTGTCGAACGGCTTCACGATGTAATCGTCCGCACCGATCGCGAAGCCTTCCAGCTTGTCGGCCGACAGTCCTCGAGCGGTGAGCATGATCACGGAGACCGTGGCGGTCCTCGGATCCTGACGGAGGCGGCGGGTCAGCTCGAACCCATCCATGTTGGGCATCATCACGTCGGCGAGGACGAGCTGCGGCGGGCGCTCCTGAGCTGCCGCGAGGGCCTGTTCCCCGTCGCTCGCGACCCGCACGTCGTAGCCGGCCGCCTTCAGCTCGATCTCGAGCAGCCGCGCGATGAACGGGTCGTGGTCGTCGACGAGGAGGCTCTCCCCGGCGCCGTCGGGATCGTCGTTCTGTGGCTTCTCTGGCGCTGCCGTCTCTAGCGCTGCCGTCTCTGGCGCTGCCGCCTCTGGGTCTGTCACTGGCTCTCCCATCGTCCCGCAAGGCCTTGCCTCCCGGACATCGGCACTCTACCGCCACAGGGTGAGCTCTCCGGGTAGGGAGCGGGACGTTCCCTGCGCCGCGTGGCACGATGGGGCCGGCCTCCTGGGGCCTTGAAGGAGACGGCGATGCCTGTGCTCGACTCGTTCCTCGATGCGATGGGCGACACGCCCCTCGTGCGCCTGCGGGCGGTGGCCCGTGGGGTCAAGCCCACGATCCTGGCCAAGCTCGAGATGCTGAATCCCGGCGGCTCCGTCAAGGACCGGATCGGCATCCGGATGATCGAGGCGGCGGAACGAGACGGGCTCCTCAAGCCAGGAGGCACGATCGTTGAGCCCACATCCGGCAACACCGGGCACGGGCTCGCGATCGCCGCGGCCGTTCGCGGCTATCGCTGCATCTTCGTGATGCCGGACAAGATGAGCCAGGAGAAGATCTCGCTGCTCCGCGCCTACGGCGCCGAGGTCGTGATCTGCCCCACCGCCGTCGCACCCGATTCCCCGGAGAGCTACTACCGGGTTGCCGACCGCCTGGCCGCGGAGATCCCCGGCGC
>JBKKAE010000342.1:0-3880 GCA_046714835.1 Actinomycetota bacterium
TCAAGGAGTACATCGCGCAGAAGGAGTGGGTCTTCCCGCCGCGCCCGCACCTGCGGCTCATCGGCGACCTGATGGAGTTCTGCGCCGAGCACGTCCCCAAGTGGCATCCGATCAGCGTCTCCGGCTACCACATCCGCGAGGCGGGATCGACTGCGGTGGAGGAGCTCGCCTTCACGCTCGCGGACGGGTTCGCCTATGTCGAGCTCGGCATGCAACGCGGGCTCGACGTCGACGTCTTCTCGCCCGCGCTCTCGTTCTTCTTCAACTCGCACATCGATTTCTTCGAGGAGATCGCGAAGCTCCGCGCCGCGCGCCGGATCTGGGCTCGCTGGATGCGCGACCGCTACGGTGCGAAGAGCTCCGAGGCGATGCGCCTCCGCTTCCACACGCAGACGGCCGGCGTCTCCCTCACGGCGCAGCAACCGATGAACAACGTCGTTCGCACGGCGATCGAGGCCCTGGCCGCGGTCCTCGGCGGTACGCAGTCGCTGCACACGAACGCCCTCGACGAGGTACTCGCCCTTCCCACCGAGGAGACCGCGAAGCTCGCGCTGCGGACCCAGCAGGTGATCGCGTTCGAGTCGGGTGTTCCCGACGTGATCGACCCGCTGGGCGGCTCGTGGTTCGTCGAGGAGGCCACCGACCGGATCGAGGCCCTCGCGGAGGAGATCTTCTCCGAGATCGAGCAGATGGGGGACGGCTCGATGCTCGAGGGCGTCCTCGAGGGGATCGAGCAGGGCTGGTTCCAGCGGCGGATCGCCGAGTCGGCCTTCCAGGAGCAGCGGCGATACGAGTCCGGCGATCTCGTGAAGGTGGGCGTCACCGACTTCGTCGACGCGAACGAGACCCCGATCGACACGCTCGTGATAGGGGAGGAGGCCGAGCTCAGCCAGCTCGAGAGCATCGGCCGCACCCGCGCCGCTCGAGACGGGGTGGGGGCCGACGACGCCCTCATCGCCCTGAAGGACGCGGCCACGACCGACGCGAATCTGATGGAACCCATCATCAGGTGCGCCCGTGCCCGCTGCACGGAGGGAGAGATCGTGGGCGCGCTGGCATCGGTCTTCGGGACGTACCGGGAGACGCCCGCCTTCTGAGCCAGTTGCAAGAAGTTGCAAGAAGTCGCTAGGCTATCTGCGTGCATCAGCAGGACGAGAGCCCGTGCTAGGCGCGATCTCCGACGGAGGTTTCAGTTTCGGGCTCGTCGTCGCGTCGTTCTGGTTCGGGTTCCGGCACGGGATCGACTGGGACCACATCGCCGCGATCACCGACATCACCTCGTCTCAGGAGGAGCGGGGTCGAGCCATCCTCTTCGGCACCCTCTACGTGGTCGGGCATGCCGTGGTGGTCCTCGGCCTCGGGATCGTCGCGGTCCTGATCGGACAGGAACTCCCGGCGAGCGTCGATGCCGCGATGGGTCGGATCGTGGGTGTCACGCTGATCCTCCTGGGCGTCTACGTGTTCGTGTCGCTGATCCGGCATGGCCGCGAGTTCCGGATGCGGAGCCGGTGGATGCTCGTCTTCGCAGGTATCAGGGGCGCGTGGTGGAAGATCAGAGATCGCCGCTCCCTCAGGACCGACTCCCATGACCACGACCGGGAGCCCGTCCATGTGCACGCGGGAGACACGGCGGCCGTCGCCGCGGACGATCGGATCGCCGAATGGCATCACGGCCATCACGGGCGGCCCGGCCATCATCACCACAAGCATCCAGAGCCCGCCGATCCGTTCGTGAACTACCAGAAAGGGACGTCGTTCCTGGTCGGGATGTTGCACGGGGTCGGGGCCGAGACGCCGACGCAGATCCTGATCTTCACCGCCGCCGCCGGCGCCGGAGGGAAGGCGGCCGGTCTTGCCGTCCTGACCTCGTTCCTGGTGGGGCTCATGACGTCGAACTCGATCATCACCGTCGGGTCGGCGTTCGGGTTCCTCCGCGCGTCGAAGAACTTCGCCGTCTACGCGACCGTGGCGGTCATCACGGGCGTGTTCAGCCTGGTGCTCGGTGTGCTGTTCGTCCTGGGCAAGGACACCGTGCTGCCCGCCCTGTTCGCAGGCTGAGCGAGGTCAGGCCGCACAGTCGGCGCACAGACCCGTGATCGCGAAATGCGTCAGGTCGGCGACGAAGCCGTGATGGCGGCGGATCAGGCCCTGGAGCTTCTCGGCCTCATCCAGAGAGAGCTCGTCGTCCTGACCGCAGTTCCGGCAGGTGAGGTGGACGTGGTGCGCTTCGTCCGCCCGGTGGTACTCGGCGCCGGTCTCGACATGGGAGTGCTGGAGCACCCCGACGCTCTCCAGGAGGGACAAGGTCCGGTAGACGGTCGAGGCGTTCACGCCCGGCATATCGCCCTGGATCTTGCGCGCGATCGCGGTGGGGGAGATGTGACCTTTCGCCCGCATCACCTCCGAGACGATGGCTCGGCGCTGGGGCGTCATGCGCAGCCCCCGGCTCCGGAGTTGATCCATCAGGTCGGTATAGGACGCATCCACGAGGCTGAATAGTAGCAGCGTGTTGCAGGTGCAAGTATCGGCGCAGCCCCGCCGTTAGCATCGCCGGACGATGACGGTGATGGTGACGGGCGCGTCGGGGCTCCTCGGGCGGGCGATCGTGGAGTCTCTGGTCCCACGCGACGAGGTGCGGGCAACCGTCCGGCGTCCGGAGGCGGGCGAGGCGCTTCGCCAACTGGGCGCGAAGGTGGCGGTGCTCCCGATCGAGGAACCGGACGAGCTGATCGAGATCCTCCCTCGCGTGCATACGATCGTGCATCTCGTCGGAGGCGTGAATCAGCCGAGCGACGAGGAGATCTTCGCCGCGAATCACCGCTCGACGCTCGCCGTCGTCGCGGCGGCGAAGGAGGGTCGCGTGCCCCGGCTGATCCTGCTGTCCGTCCCCGGTGCCGCGGTGGACCACCCGCATCCGTTCCTCCGAGCGAAGGGACTCGCGGAAGAGGTGGTCGTCCAGAGCGGGCTCGAACACGCCGTGCTCCGCTCCTCCCATGCCTACGGGCTTGGCGGACTGTGGTTCGCCTCGACCGTGATGGGTGCGGAACACGGTTTCGTCGTGGGCGACGGCAGCCAGCGCGTCACACCGGTGCTGGCCGAGGACGTGGCGAAAGTGGTCGCGGCGATCGACGATCGTCGTAACCCCATCGAGGGCACCTGGAGTCTCGGCGGCCCGGCTGAGCTCACCTCTGACGAGGTGTTCGAGATCGTGGGGGAAGGCGGCGAGCCGGCCCACCTCGACCCGGTGTCGGCGGCGGAACGGTTGTCGACGCTCCTCGAGATCCCCGTGTCGGTCCGCGCCACCGAGTTCTTCGCGGGGTTGACTACCGTGGACGCGACCGATGCCGCCGCCCTCGAAGCCGTTCCTGACGCGGCTGCTGCCTTCGGCGTGTCGACCACCCCGTTCGAGGATGGCCTCCGGGCGATCGCCGCGAAGGTGGGTCAGGGATAGGAACGTTCCGAGGGATGGACTTAAGCTCTGCGCGTACCTCGCGACGGCAAGCGCACCACAGGAGGAACCAGGATCGATGGACCAGCCAACCGCGGAGCAAACGCTCCACGAGCTCGAGCCTCTGGTCGGCGAGTGGACCTTCGAGGCGACCTGGCCCGACGGGGAGCGATGGCCGGGCGGCGGAAGGGTCACCTGCCAGTGGCACGCCTCGGGAGCGCATCTGGTCGTGAGTGGGACGGCCGACCTTCCCGAGGCGCCCGACAACGTTTCCATCATCGGATGCGACGGGGCCAACGGGTCGTACTTCCAGCTGTACTCCGACGAGCGTGGTGTCTGCCGCATCTACGAGATGAGCATCGGCAACGGCGAATGGAAGCTCTGGCGGGAGGGCGAGCCGTTCGCCCAGCGCTTCACCGCGACCTTCGGTGA
>JBKKAE010000343.1:0-4738 GCA_046714835.1 Actinomycetota bacterium
ACGCTGAAGTTCGTGGATGCGCGCGACGCCGTCGAGAGCGCGATCCGGGACCACGGCCCGATCACGTTCGCCGAATACATGCAGCTGGCGCTGTTCGGTCGCGGAGGCTTTTTCGAGCAGCCGCCCATCGGACCCGACGGCCATTTCGTGACCAGCCCCCATGTCCATCCGGTGTTCGCCGAGCTGCTCGCCCGTGCGATCGTCGACCTGCACGGCCTGCTCGGCGAGCCCCGTCCCTTCCTGGTGACCGAGGTGGGAGCCGGCGACGGGACACTCGCCCGGCAGCTCATCGAGCACCTGGGCGATCTGGATGCCGGGTACACGACCGTCGAGACGAGCCCCGGGGCTCGACGCGCGCTCGAGACGATCGAAGGTGTCCGGGTCGCCGAGCGGCTTGACACCTCGCCGCAGCTGATCCTGGCGAACGAGCTCATGGACAACCTGCCGTTCCGCCGACTTCGTGGCACGGCGTCGGGGACGAAGGAGGTGCTGGTGGGACTTGACGGGGAACGGCTCGTCGAACACTTGGGCGATCCACCCCCGGGCCAGGACGTCGCCCTCGCCGATGGAGAGGAGGCAGTGCTCCCCGAAGGGGCCATCGCCTTCATCGAGGGGGTGGCCGCCCGCCTCGCCCGCCCGGGCTACGCGCTCCTGATCGATTACGGCGGGGTGGGCGAGCCGGGCGGCCCGCCCCACGGCTACCGGGCGCACCGGCCCGTCGAGGATCTCCTCGACGGGCCCGGCTCGAGCGCCATCACCTCCGGGATCGCCTTCGATCTCATGTCCCGACATGCAGAGGCGCAGGGGCTGATCGCCTTCCCCAGCGTCACGCAGCGCCATGCCCTCACCACGCTGGGCTTCGACCGGTGGGTCCACGAACAGCTCAGCGAGCAAGCGGAGCTCCTCGACCGCCGGGAGGGACTCGAAGCCGTGAGGGCCTGGAGCGGGCGGAGCCGCGCCTCCTTGCTCGTCGATCCGTCCGCGCTCGGCCGCCTTCGATGGCTCCTCCTCGCCACCCCGGAGCTCCCCGCGCCCTCCTGGGTCTGACTCGGGGTCGTCAACCTAGTTGACGACCACGTCCGCTCCACCGCACGAAGAGCCTGTACTGCAGCCAGAGGATCGCGGCGGTGAGCGCGAGCATCACGACCGTGGTCGCCGAGGCGTACCCGTAGCGCAGGTACTCGAACGCATTGCGGTAGGCGAACAACGGGAGGTACGTCGTCGCGTACGGAGGCGGGCCGCCTTCCGTCACGATCAAGGCCGGCACGAACGTCGCCTGGAGGCTGAGGATCGTGTCCCGAGCCACGATCAGCAGCAAGGCGGGAGCCATCAGGGGAAGGGTGACCCGGATGAACCTCGCCCATGGGCCGGCTCCGCTGATCGCGGCGATCTCGTAGAGCTCCTCACGCACCTGCCTCCGGGCGACGAGCGCGATCAGGAACCCCTCGCCCAACTGGAACAACCCCATGAGCACCACGGCCCACCGAGTCGGCGCCGGCTGGGAGAACCATGCCGGTGTGGGGAGTCCGGCGGCGCCCAACGCGAGGTTCAGCGGTCCGTAGAGCGGATTCAGGATCCAGAGCCAAAGCAGGGCGTACGCCGCGTCGGGGATCACCGTCGGGATGAGCACGGTGACGCGGCCGGCTGCCTGGAGGCGACCTCGTCGATGGAGCAGCAGCGCCAGTCCGAGCGCTCCGACAAGTCGCAAGGGCACTGCGGTCACCGCGTACCACAGGGAGTTCCGGAGGGAGATCCGAAACACGGGATCCTCGATCAGCTCCCGGAAGTTGGCGAGGCCGACGTAGCGGGGAGATCGCACGAGGTCCCACTCGGCGAACGCCATCGACAGCGATCCGACCGCCGGAAGAAGGACCAGCCCGGAGACCCCCATGACGAACGGCGCGGCCATGAGCCATAGGACACGGCGTTCCCCGGACTCCATCAGCCTTCCGCGCGAGCGAACTGATCTCGGGTCTGGCTCGCCAGCTCCACCGCGACCTCCACCGCCTGCCCCCCGCCGTAAAAGGCCTCTTCGAGCAACCCGTTGGCGGTGTCCTCGATCTCCGGCCACGTTGAGATGACCGGGACGGCTCGGAGCCGAGGGATCTGATCCAGGAACACCTGGGCATGGGAGGGAAGGGCATCCGGGTCGAGGAATGCGTCGCTGGTCGCGACCGAACGCAGCGACGGCACCGTGCGCCCAGCCTCCGATGCGATGCGCTGACCCTCCGGTCCCAGCGCGAACTCCATGAAGCTCCATGCAGCATCTTTGTGGTCCGAGCCGGCGGTCATGCAATAGGCATCGGAGTGCAGGATGGAAGCCGGCGAGCCGAGCGACGGGAGGCCGGCCACGTCCCAGGCGAAGGCGTCGATCGCCCGGAATGTCGGAACGACCCGTCGGGACTCCATCAACATCGCCAGACCCCCGTTGATGAACCGGCTCTCGAGGTCCTCCGACTCGGCTTCTTCATCCGTCGGCGTGACGCCCTGAACGGTTCGAAGATCGAAGAACCGCTGCATGGCGATGACCGCGCGCGCGTCGAACGAGAAGCCCGTCGGAGAGGCCTCGTCGTCGACGAGCGTCCCCCCGTTGGACCACACGAACGGCGCGATGCGGATGATCTCCGGATCCACGCCGAGCCCGTAAACGTCGGTCGTCCCGTCTCCGTCGTCGTCTCGAGTGAGCCCTTCCGCAGCGCCCACCATGTCGTCCCAGGTCCAGCCGTCCTTCGGCAGCGCAACCCCGGCGGCCTCGAAGAGATCGGCGTTGTAGTACACGACCAGGCTCGAGACGTTCTGGGGCAGGCACATCTGCTCGCCGTCCCACTCGAAGGGCGTCATCGCCGTGTCGAAGAACTCCTCCGACGAGAACGCGGCGGAATCCCGCAGATACGGCTCGACGGCTTCGAGCGCGCCGCGAGCGGCGAACTGACCGTAGTAGCGATAGTTCATCAAGAAGAGATCCGGTGGTTGGCCGCCCGCGATCGACGTGGAGAGCCGAAGGATCAGATCGTCTCGCTCGGCGAACGGGAGGAGTTCCGCGTCGACCGCCTCCTGCGAACGATCGAAGGTATCGACGACCGCTCGGTAGGCATCGATCTCTTCCGGATCCCCGGCCACCATCACGGTGATCCGCGTCACCCCGTCGTCCGATCCGGGTCCGCAGCCGACGGCCGTCACGACGAACACAAGGACCAGCGCCACACCCCTTCGCATCACCACCTCCTCGCGTAGATGAACCGGTGCGCGACGAACGCGGTCACGAGCACGGGCGCGATCGCGAACACGGCCGCCGCCAGTACCAGGCCCTGATCCGTCGGAGGGAGCTCGGCGAGCGAGGCGAGACCGAGGGGAAGCGTGAACCAGCGTTCGTCATACACGTAGAGGAGGGGGTCCAAGAGGTTGCCCCACGAGATCATGAACGCGACCGCTGCCGCCACCCCAACGGCATCGATCCTCATGGGCATCGCGACGTGCCACCACGTACGGAAGGGACCGAGGCCTGCCTCTCGAGCGAGATCGTAGATCTCGCGCGGGATCGTGAAGTAGCTCCATGCGAACAGGAGGACGAGCAGAGGCGAGACACCGATCAGCGCCTGGGCCATCAACGGCACCGGCGTGTCGGTGAGCCCGGACAGACGGAACAGCACGAGCCGGCCCACGAATAGTGCCGTCACGGGGATCATCGCGGCGACCAGGGTGAGCCCGAGGAGGAACAGCGCCGCTCGCCGGGGCAGGCGGGCGATCGCGAACCCGGCCCACGACGCGACCAGGGTTCCGGCCGGCACGGAGATCGCTGCCACGAGGAGCGAGTTGAGTGTCTCCCGGCGGAGGGAGGATCGTCCCACCAGCTCCCCGTAGTTCGAGAGATCTGCTCCCGCCGGATACAGATCGATCGTGGTGGGTGGCGATGTCCCCACCGGCCGGAGCGAACCGAGGAAGGCGAGCGCGATCGGCGTCAGGAAGACGGCCATGACGACGAGCACGCCGACCGTCGAGAGCCCCGAGCGACGGTGATCTCGGATGGCCTGCCTCCCCATCGGAGGCAGCGTACCCGCGCGCGCCCACCCGGTTTCGGGGTGGCGCGACGTCCGGTGGCAGGGCTAGGATTCACCATCCTTCAGACCGCTGGCGCTGGCCGGGTCGCCCGGCCGTTGGGAGAGAACGATGCACGCAAGGACCGTGTCGGGTCTCATCACTGTGTTCGCGATGATCGTCGTGGCATCCGCCGTGACGCTGGCCGTGACGGCGCCGAGTGGCCTCCGAAGTCCGGCTCGCGCTCCCGGCGGCGCCGAGGAGCGGCTGGAGCAACAGCTCACCACGCAGCTCCGGCTGGACGCCCTGCGGGCGGCGAAGGCCAACGGGACGTTCGGCCGACGCCAGCAGGTCGTCACGGCCGCAGCGGTCGGATGGGCCGGCGAGCAAGTGATGAACGCCACGACCGACGATTGGGAGCCCGCGATCGCGGCCGATCCCAGCGCGCCATTCGTCTACATGCTCACGACCCGGTACGCGCCCAAGCCGTGCCCCGGCAATTGCCCGTCCCCCTGGACGGCGCTCGAGATCTCGTCCGATGGCGGGGCCAGCTGGAGCCAAGGGGTCCCTCTGTGCGCGTGCAAGGGCGCCGCGCAGTACGACCCCATCATCGAGGTCGTCCCGAACACGGGCCACGTCTACGCCCTGTACATGAACGGCTTCAACACCGTCTTCACGAAGTCGACGAACCACGGCCAAACGT
>JBKKAE010000344.1:0-6877 GCA_046714835.1 Actinomycetota bacterium
CGACAGATGCGCGAGGACGCGCAGCTCGATCTGGGAGTAGTCGAGCACGAGCAGCACCCGGCCGGGCCCACCCGGCACGAACGCGCGGCGGATCTGCCGGCCGAGCTCGGTGCGGATCGGCACGTTCTGCAGGTTCGGGTTCGTCGACGAGAGGCGTCCGGTCGCCGCGGCCGTTTGCACGAACGTCGTGTGCACCCGGCCGTCGCGGGGGTCGACGAGCCGCGGCAGCGCCTCGAGGTAGGTCGAGTTCAGCTTGTCGAGCTCGCGCCACGACAGCAGCGCGTCGACGATGGGGTGCGCGTCGCGGAGCTTCTCGAGCACGCTCGCGTCGGTGGAGAGCTCACCCTTCGGCGTCTTCTTCCCGGGCTGCAGGCCGAGCTGGTCGTAGAGGATCGTCCGTAGCTGCGGGGGCGAGTTCAGGTTGAACTCTTCACCGGCGTGCGTGTACACGTCGGCTTTCAGCGTGGCCATGCGGTCGCGGACGGACCCGCCCATCTCCTCGAGGTAGGGCACGTCGAGGCGGATGCCGCGTGCCTCCATACCGGCGAGCACGGCCGACAGCGGCAGCTCCACGTCGTCGAGCAAGGGCCGCAGCCCCTGCTGGTCGATGCGTTCCTCCATGACGGGGGCCAGCAGGGCGATCGCCGCCGCCTCGGCCGCCGTCGAACGCCACGACGGGTCGCCGAAGAGCTGGCCCTCGCCCTCGTCGCCGTCGACGGCGCCGATCACGTCGGCCCCGAGGTAGGCCTCGGCGAGACCACGAAGCCCGTAGTCGGCCGAGGCGGGGTCGAGCAGGTACCCGGCCAGCGCCGTGTCGAACGCGACCCCGGCGATGGCGCCCCCCGACCGCAGCGCCACCCGCTCGAGGGCCTTGGCGTCGTGCGTCCACTTGGGGGTGCCGGGATCGGCGAGCCGCTCGCCGACCGGGCCGGGTCCTTCGAGCGCGGCGTAGGCGGCCTGCGCGCCCCCCGCCGAGACCCCCAAGCCGACCAGCTCGTCGGCCTCCTCATGGATCGCGACGCCCACCGGGCCGTCGCCGAGCAGGTCGGCCAGCTCCGCAGGAGTGACCTTTCGCAGATCGAGCTCGGTCACGTCGACCTTGGGCTTCACCTCTTTCGCCAGCTCCATCAGCCGGTCGAACAGACTCCGGAACTCGAGCGAGATGAAGAGCCGACGGACCTCCTCGACATCCCACTCCCCCATCTCCGCGTCCTGAGGTTCGACGTCGAGCGGCACGTCGGTCACGATCCGAGCGAGGTCCTTGTTGAGGATGAGCCGCTCGCCCGCCGCCTCGATGTTCTCCTTCAACTTCCCCTTCAGCTCATCGGTTCGTGCGAGCAGCTCCTCCACGGAACCGAAGTCCTGGACGAGCTTGGCAGCGGTCTTGTCCCCGACGCCTGGCACGCCGGGGATGTTGTCGGAGGTGTCGCCCTTCAGGGCCACGTACTCGAGGTACTTCGACGGCGGCACACCGTAGCGTTCCTCGACGGCGGCCTCGTCCATCAGCGCGATGTCGGAGATCCCCCGCCGGTTGAACAGCACGCGGATGCCCGGCCGGACGAGCTGGAAGAAGTCCCGGTCCGCGGTCACGATCGTCGCCTCGATCCCTCGCGCCGCCGCCTGGACGGCGAGCGTGCCGATCGCATCGTCCGCCTCGTGGTCGATCACCCGGAGCATCCGGATATGGAGCGCCTCCACGACCTCTTGGATCAGGCCCAGCTGGGGCTTGAAGTCCTCCGGGGTCTCTCTGCGCCCCGCCTTGTAGTCCGCGTCCATGGCCAGTCGCGCCACGGGCTTCCCGACGTCGAAGGCCACGGCGATCAGGTCGGGGTGCTCCTCCGCCAGGAGCTTGATCAGCATCGCGGTGAAGCCGTAGACGGCGTTGGTCACTTGCCCGGTCGTGGTCGCGAGCGTGCTGGGCAGGGCGAAGAATGCCCGGTACGCGAGGGAATGCCCGTCCAGGATGAAGAGTCGCAGGGGAGGATCGGAGGCCGTGTCGGAGGAGGGGGGCGCCACGCACCTATCGTAGCCGCGCCGTGGGACGTGCCCCTTTCCCGGCGCCGTGTCGTCACCTTCGCGCCGTGCCATGGCGCTCCTCAGATGGTTCGGTACCGAACCACATTGACGTGAATCCGACCTCGTTACTAGGATTCGTCGGACCGAGGAACTGCAGGGCCGCCACGCCGATCGACGGGAGGAAGAGTCGTGGGAGCATCGTTCGTGATCGCCCTCCGCGAGGGCATCGAGGCAGCGCTGATCGTGTCGATCGTCCTCGCCTATCTGAAGCAGCTTGGGGCCTCGGATCGTTCCCGTCTCGTCTGGTGGGGCACCGGCGTCGCCGTCCTCCTGAGCGCGGCAGTCGGTACGGCGATCTTCGTCGCCGGCGCGGAGTTCGAGGGCAAGGCGGAGGAGATCTTCGAAGGACTCGTGACGCTTGCCGCCGTGGGCGTGCTGACCTGGATGATCTTCTGGATGCGACGTCAGGGAGCGCGCATCAGATCCGAGTTGCAGGAGAAGGTCGACACCGCCCTCGTCGCGGGCGGCCTGGCACTCGCCGGTCTCGCGTTCTTCGCGGTCCTGCGGGAAGGCATCGAGACCGCGCTCTTCCTGTTCGCCGCCGCCAAGGGAACGGCCGTCGAAGGAACGGCGGTCGCCCCCGCGACACAGGTGACCGGAGCCGTCCTCGGTCTCGCACTCGCGGTGATCCTCGGCGTGTTGCTCTACCGCGGCGGCATCCGCATGAACCTCCGGTCGTTCTTCCGAGTGACCGGCTTGCTCCTGATCGTCGTTGCCGCCGGGCTGTTCGCCTATTCGCTCCACGAGTTGCAGGAGGCGGGCTGGCTGCCGTTCCTGGAAGCCCATGCGTACGACCTGTCCGCGAGCCTGCCGGACGACGAGGGTGTCGGTGCGATCCTGCGTGGGCTCGTTGGCTATCACGCGGATCCGACGTGGCTCGAGGTCGTCGGCTGGGCCGCGTACCTCGTGGTCGTCGGTGGCTTCTTCCTGCGGACGCCGGGTGTGCCGGGCTCGAAGTCTCGACCCGAGCACGAGACTTCTCGGAGGGCCTCGACCCACGTGGAGACCGACGCCCCGCACTGATCGAGCGCACGTTCCATTCGCGTTCGTGTCACTCTTCTTCCGAGTCCGCTACCTGCAGAGATGGAGACGCGTCTCTGCGACGCAGTGACTTTGGCCGACTGGTCCTCGGGTTGACATCCCTCAACCTCCCATTTACAGTCCGCCACGGCTCTCAACGAGACGCGAGCCCCGGCCGGTTCCGACCGATCGAGGTGGCGGTTCGAGGAGACCGAGTGTGACGGGCCGTGTCACCGAGAAGTGACGCTCGCGTATGGGGAAGGCGCGAGCGCCTCGGATCGGAGGCACGGCCCGTCGCGTTTGGGTTACAGGACCGCCTTCAGGAACGTCCGGGTTTCCGGGAAGCGCGTGTCGTCGAAGATCTGATCGGGCGTCCCCTCCTCGAGGATCCGTCCCTCGTGGAAGAAGGCCATCCGGGTCGCGACCTCCCGGGCGAACCCCATCTCGTGCGTGACGACCATCATCGTCATGTGCATCTCCATCGCGAGCGCCTTCATGACCCCGAGCACTTCCCCGATCAGCTCCGGGTCGAGGGCGGACGTCGGCTCGTCGAACAGCATCACGTCGGGTTCCATCGCGAGCGCCCTCGCGATCGCCACGCGCTGTTGCTGTCCACCCGACAGGCGGATCGGGTACTCCTCGGCCTTGTCCGCCAGCCCGACCCTGTCGAGCACCTCGATCGCGAGCCGTCGAGCGCGGTCCTCCTCCAAGCCCTTGACCGTGCAGGGACCCTCCATCACGTTGCCGAGGGCCGTCATGTGCGGGAAGAGGTTGAACTGCTGGAACACCATGCCGCAGTGCATCCGGAGCTGGCGGATCTGCTCGCGCTTGCTGCGGATCCGGTGACCCCCTTCGATGCGCTGCCCCGAGACCTCGATCGTTCCGACGGTCGGCTCCTCGAGGAAGTTGATGCACCGCAGGAGCGTGGACTTCCCGGACCCGGACCGTCCGAAGATCACGACGACCTCGCCACGGTCCACCTCCATGTCGATCCCTTTCAGGACCTCCAGGTGCCCGAAGGACTTGTGGAGGTTCTCCACCCGGACCACGGCCTCTCCGCCAGCGAGCGTCATGACGGGTCCTCCGGTGGCCGGTCGGCGGCGGTCGGCAGCGCTGCTCCGTGCGCATGGCCTCCCACATCGAGTACTTCCTCAGGTGCATCCACCGCGTAGCCCGACGCTGCTCCATGGGCCCCGCCACCCCCAGTACCCGTCACCATCACCTTCCCTCGTTCACGGCCCTTCGGGCCCCCGGCGACGGTCCGGACGTAGCCCTTGCTCACCCGACGTTCCAGCCGGCTCTGGAAGAACGTGAAGACCGCCGTCAGGGCCCAGTAGAGCGCCGCAGCGGTCACGAGCGCCTCGGTCGGTCGCACGTCTGCGTTGCCCAGGAGCTGGGCCCGGCGGAAGAGCTCCATCGACTCGATCCCCTGTCCGAGGATCGAGATCAGTGCGGTGTCCTTCATCATCGCGATGAATTCGTTGCCGGTCGGGGGGATCACGACGCGGAGCGCCTGCGGGAGCACCACGCGACGCATCTTCTGTCGGTAGTTCATGCCGATCGCATCGGCAGCTTCGCTCTGCCCGTGGCTCACCGACTGGATACCGGCACGGAAGATCTCCGTCATGTACGCGCCGTAGTTGAGTCCAAGCACCACGATCCCCACCTGGAACGCGCTCCACGTGAAGAAGTCGTCGAAGCTCGTCGGGAGGAAGTTCGGAAACTTGTCCAGGAGGTTCTGCGCCGTCCTCGGCATGGCCAGGTAGAAGAGGAAGAGCTGGACGATCAACGGGGTGCCGCGGAAGAACGACGTGTAGAAGCCGCTGACGCCGAAGGCGATCGGATTGCGGGACAGTCGCCCCAGTGCTCCCACCATGGCGAGCGTGATCGCCAGCACGATCCCGCCGGCCGCCATGATCAGCGTGAAGACGAGTCCACGGGCGATGAAGCCGACGTGCTCCCCGATCCAGGCATTGTCGAACGAGGCCGCCCAGAACAAGAAGCCCAACACGCCGAAGATCGCGATCCAGACGAGCGCGACCTTCGCCCGGAAGGGAACCCCCGCGCTGGCGAGGGCGAGGCGATCCCTCCTCGGTGGAGGAACGACCGGGGACCGGGTCGCCCCGGTCCCCGTCGTGTCCTGTGTCGTCACCTCAGCCCGCGATCGGCGCTAGACCTTCGTGACGTCGATGCCGTCGTACCACTTCTTCGACAGCGCCGTAAGCGTGCCGTCCTCATGCATGTCGGCGACGATCTGGTCGACGGCTTCCTGCAGGCTCGCACCGTCGAGCTCCGACTCCTTGTCGAAGGCGACCGCGAGAGGTTCACCGTACACCGGTTCCCCGACGAGCTTCACCGGGTTCTCCGCGGCGAACGCCACCGCCGTGGGCGACGAGGTCATCACGGCATCGAGGCGGGTGCCGTCGCCCAGTGCGAGATCCTGGAGCGCAGTGGTGTCCGTGTCGTAGCCCTGGACGGTCGCGTCGTCGATCACGAAGTCGAACTCGTATCCGGAGATCTCGAGGCTCTTCTCCAAGAAGAACTGGTAGGTGCAGTCCGCGCAGACGCCGATCTTCGCTCCGTCGAGGTCGGTCGCCACATCGCTCACCGCGGAGTCCTCGTGGACGACCACGACCGCTGGTACGAAGGAGTACGGCTCGGTGAAGTTCAGAACCTCCTGCCGCTCGTTGACGGGCGTCATCGAGCCGACGCTCATGTCCCAACGGTCGTTCCAGCTGCCGGCCGTGAGGACCTCCCAGTCCGGGGTCTCCCAAGCCACCTCGACACCCAGCCGGTCGGCGATCTCCGTGGCGACGTCGATGTCGAAGCCCTCGTACTCACCCGTCTCCGGGTTCAGCTCCGACTGCGGCGGATAGGCGGGGTCCGTCGACACGCGGATCTCCTCGTTCGTGCAGATCTCGGCGAGCAGATCGCCCGCGTCGGCGTCGTACGTGGAGCAGACGGTTTCCTCGCCGGCCGGCGTCCCACCGTTGTCGGCCGGCGGCGTGTCCTCTCCGCAGCCGGCCGCCACGAGGGCAAGGACCCCCATCAACAGCGTCATCCGTCGGAAGCCAAGCTTCATGTTTCCCCCCTCAGGTCGAATGGACGAGCGGAGCCTGATCGAGCGCGCCACCCTCGGCCGCGACTATAGGCAGGACTGGTCGAGAGGGCAATGCAGTTGCCCCGGAGGGCCGACCGCGGCGGTTTCGGGGAGCCACCGAGAGCCCGAGGCTCGCCAGACCCCGACCGCCGACGGGTCCGCTTCCCGTGACCCATCGGGTCCGAAGGCGTACGTGCCGGCGAGCCCCTGGAAGCGACCGAGATCGCCCAGCGCCTCCGCGAGCGCTCCTCTCGTCCCTTCACCGCCCTGAAGCAGGCCGATCAACAGCCGCCCCGCGTCGTAGGCCTCGACCGAGAACGGTCCCGGAGGTGCGCCGCTCTCCGCCTGCAGGTCGTGGACGAAGCGCTGGGATGTCGGCTCGATCGACAGGGTCACGTCCATGCAGGCACAGATCGTGTGGAGCCCGATACCCGACGACGCCACCTCCAGTCCCTCGTCGGTTTTCATCCTGGACGTCGCGACGACCGAAGGTGGATCGGGGATCGCGGAAAGGACCGGCGCCGCACCCGTCGCACTCCCGATCCAGGCGAGAGCAGAACAACGAGCATCGCGGATGCGAGCGGCGACCGCGTCGGCGGTCCCCGCCCGCTCGGCCGCCGGGGGGACCGGCCGCAACACCCCCGCCGGGGCCCCCCCCCCCCCCCCCGACCCCGGCGCGGG
>JBKKAE010000345.1:0-2996 GCA_046714835.1 Actinomycetota bacterium
ATCAAGAGCCCGATCAGGATCAGGACGTTGTCGCGGTGCCAGAGCGATGGGCGGAAGCGCCAGATCCAGCTGAGCAGCATCACGACCACGAGGACAGCCAGGAGCAGCCAACCGGCAAAGCTAGCGACGTCGGGGGCTTCCTCGCTCAGGCCGAGCGCGTCGATCTGCTCGATCTGTGCCTCATCGATCCGGGTGCCTTGGCGGACGATCACCTCGCCCTGCAGGATCTGGACGCGGACGTCCGCGACCGCTTCGGCGGCCCGATCGCGCGCTTGTGCGGTGAGCTCGGGGCTGAAGGACGAGTTCGGCACGAGGAGCGGGCTGATCAACTCGGCGGCGAGCATCCGTTCCGCTTCGTCGAGGCCGCCCGCCATCCGGCCCGACAGACCGGTGCGTGCTTCGGCGACCTGGGTATCCCGCAGCTCGGTCCGAAGCGTCGCGTCGAGGACGCGCGCGGCCTCGGTCCGGACAGCGGCCCAGCCCGCCGCGTCGAGCACGGCAAGCGTCGAGCGAGCGGCCTCCGAGAGACCCGGGATCGCGGTCTCGAGCAGCGACCCGCGCTCCTCCGCAGACAGGTCGGCGGCAAACGTGGTGTCGATCCGCCGGACGCGACTTTCGAAGGCGACCTGCTGCTCCTCGGCGATCGCGATGGCATTTTCGGAGGTGAAGTCGTACTGCGGCGCGACGGCCGCGCGCGCGGCCGCTCGGGCTTCGCTCGTCTGGACGACGCTGACGAAGTCGATCGCACGGGGAGCGACGATGTCCTGCGGTGCAAGCTCGCCCGCATTCACCTCGAGCGGCTGATCGGGCAGGATGTCGACCCCGAGGATCGCAGTGAGCGCGGCAACCAGGACGACTGAAGCGATCGCCAGGCGCGAGGCATCGCCCCGGGTGAAGCGGACGAGTGCGGGAGCGCGGGAGGTCAACATCGTTCGCGCCGCGGCCTCAGTGCGTCCTGCCGTCGTGCGCGGCAAGATCGACGCTTGCAAGCGCCTGGACGACAAGCTCGCTGACCCGTTTGCCGTCGGCCCGACCACGGGTCCGCGGGGCCAGCCAGCCCATCACCTTGCCCATGTCGCGAGCGGATCCAGCGCCCGTAGCCGTGATTGCCTCGCGGACCAGGTCGCCGATCTCGTCGTCGGTGAGGGCCTGGGGCAGGTACTCGGAGATGATCGCGATCTCGGCCTCTTCCTTGCTGGCCAGGTCCTCGCGACCGCCGCCACGGAACGCCTCGACCGATTCTCGACGCGTCTTCACCTCGCGGCTGAGGACGGCAAGGAGCTCGTCCTCGGTCAGCGGATGGCCGTTTCGCTTCTCGACGTTGTAGGCGGCGCTGGTCGCCATCCGGAGGGTGTCGCGGCGCAGCGATTCACCGCCGCGCATCGCGGCGGCGATATCGGTTTGAATGCGATCTCGGAGGGACACCGGATCTGGCACCTCGGGCGTGAGGGTCACCGCCGTGCGGCTGGCCTCGCTGTGCCCGCGGGGGGCAGGATTGGTGGTCGGGCTGAGCCCGCTCAGCCGACCTGCGTTCGGGCGTTCTTCTTGCGCTTTGCTTCCTTGCGCTTGCGCTTCACTGAGGGCTTCTCGTAGTGCTCGCGTCGGCGAGCCTCGGCGAGGATGCCGCTCTGCTGGATCTTCTTGTTGAAGCGACGCAGGGCGCTTTCGAACGTCTCGTTCTCACCCACTCGGACTTCTGCCAATCCCGGTTCACCTCCTCAGGCCTGGGGTCATGTCTCGCACGTCGTGCTCGCGGCCACCGGCTTCGACGCACCCTCGACGGCGATCCCGTCAAGGGCTGGCGGAGCATAGCCGAGGCCTCCGGGGAGGTCAAACGCCGAACGGCCATCGATTCGCGCCCAAAAACGCCACCGGGCGTGCAACACTCGCTCCGATGCCCACCCTGCTCGATCTCCTCGCGGACGCTGTCGGCCGGTACGGCGAGCGCACGGCGCTCCGGCTGCGTCACGACGACGGTTCGACCACGAGCTGGACCTATCGCGATCTCGACCGGAGGTCTCGGATCGCGGCGTGGCGGCTTCGGGCGCTCGGCCTCGAGCCGGGTGATCGACTCCTGACGTGGTCGCCGTCAACGCCCGAGCTCCCAGCCGCCTATTTCGGGGCTATGCGGGCGCGCCTCGTGATCGTCCCGCTGGACTTGCGCATGTCGTCCGATGCGGTCGAGGGGATCGTCAGGTCGTCGGGCGCGCGGCACCTGATCCTTGGCACGGGGCGCGATGCCCCCGATCCGCGGGAAGCCGGTCTCGATAGCTTCCCGACAACGAGCGTGGAGGCGCTCTCCGCCGAACCCGACGACACCTTCCCGAGCGACTGGGAGACGCAGCTTGCCGCGTTGCCAGCGCCGGCGACGGACGAGGTCTATGAGCTCATCTACACGTCGGGGACGACCGGGACCCCGAAGGGCGTGATGCTGGCCCACGATAACGTGCATGCATCGATCGAGACGTTCCACCGGATCGTCCCGAAGATGGAGCACCGGCTCGTGTCGCTCCTGCCGCTGTCGCACCTGCTCGAGCAGTCGGTCGGGTTGTGCTACGCGCTCTCGGTCGGGGCGGACATCCTGTATGTCCGGAGCCGGAACTCGCGGGTCATCTTCGATGCCCTCCGTGACCAGCGCGTGACCTCCATGGTCGTCGTCCCCCAGGTCCTCGACCTTTTCTGGAGCGCGATCGAGCGCGAGGTCGGCAAGAGCGGCAGGACGGCGGCATTCACCCGCCTCCGGCGGATCGCGCGGCACCTGCCAATCGGGCTGCGACGCCTCCTGTTCCGTCGCGTCCACGCCCAGCTCGGCGGAGAGTTCCGCCTGTTCCTGTCCGCGGGGGCGTTCCTGCCACCGGCCCTCCAGCAGGGCTGGGAGGACCTCGGGGTGACGGTCCTGCAGGGCTACGGCACCACGGAGACGGGGACCGGTAGCTGCACGAGGCTCGACGATCGCGGGCTCGGGACCGTCGGTCGTCCGCCGGAAGGCGTCGAGA
>JBKKAE010000346.1:0-2593 GCA_046714835.1 Actinomycetota bacterium
ATCGCGAGCGGCGCGCTGCTCACGAAGATCCACCGCGCGTTCCAGGAGCTCGTCGCGATCGGGGCCGTCGAGGAGAAGGCCTACCGGGTGAGCGGCGCCCAGCCGGAGGGATGCCGCCCGGTGGCGCAGGCGTTCCAGGACGGCGCCGAGGAGGTCACGCCGGTCAAGCCCGACACGATCGCCCGCTCGCTCGCGATCGGCTCTCCTGCCGACGGCTACTTCGCGCTACAGGTCGCTCGCGAGACCGGTGGTGTGATCGAGTGGTGCACCGAGGCGGAGATCCTCGACGGGATCAAGCTGCTCGCCTCCACCGAGGGCGTGTTCACGGAGACGGCCGGCGGGGTCACGATCGCCAACCTCAAGCGACTGGTCGACCAGGGCGCGATCGCCCCCGAGGAGGAAGTGGTCGCGTACGTGACGGGCAACGGCTTCAAGACCGTGGAGGCGTTCGAGGGCTCCGTCGAGCCGAGCTACCACGTGGCTCCTGACCTGGACGAGTTCCTCGCCGCACTCGATCGCTGAATCTGCCCCCCAACCGATTTGCGTCTTGCCGCGTCCGGGTTCACACTCGCGGCGGCCCGCAGCAGGCACGGGGCGGGCCGAACCTCGGAGGCGCACGGGAGGGAACCGATGTCTGTCCACGAAGAGCAGTCGGCCCGCGACACGGCGGACCTCGAACGATTCGGCTACAAGCAAGAGCTGAAGCGCGGACTCGGGACGTTCAGCTCCTTCGCGGTCGCGTTCAGCTACATCTCACCGTCGACCGGCATCTTCACGCTCTTCTTCCTCGGGATGGCCGCCGTCGGTGGGTTCCTGTTCTGGACCTGGCCGATCGTGGCGTTGATGCAGTTCGTGGTGGCGTTGAACTTCGCGGAGCTCTCGAGCCACTTCCCCGTCGCGGGCTCGGTCTACCAGTGGACGAAGTATCTCTCCGGTCGTGGCTATGCCTGGTTTACCGGATGGTTTTACGTGATCGCCGGCATCCTCACGGTGGCATCGGTGGTCGCGACGCTCCCGCTCGCGCTTTTCCCGATGCTGAACACGATGTTCGGCTGGGAGCTCACGGCGGACTTCAGCACCGGCGGGCACCTGGACCAGGCCATCGCCGCGCTCATCACGCTCACGCTCATCACGATCCTCAACATCTACGGAGTGAAGCTCGTGGCGATCGTGAACAACACGGGCGTCTTCTTCGAGATCCTGGGGATGGTCGTGTTCGCGATCTTCCTGGCGATCGCGCACAACAACCAAGGCCTGGGCGTGATCTTCGACTCGGACAAGGCCGGGAGCATCTTCGCGTTCCCGGGGTTCGAGATCAGCTTCTTCCTCGTCGCGATGTTCATGAGCCTGTACGTCATCTACGGGTTCGACACCGCCTCGACCCTCGCGGAAGAGACACGCAACCCGCGTCGGGAGGCACCGAAGGCGGTCCTCGCCTCGGTGGCCGGCGCGTTCGTGATCGGCGCTGTGTTCCTGTGGGGCGTCCTGGTCGCGGTCCCGGACATGGGGGAGGCGGTGGCGGGATTCTTCGGCCCGACGACGATCATCACGTCGGTGGCGTCCGAGACATTCCAGGTGCTCTACCTGTTCGTCGTCGTCGCATCGATCTTCGTGTGCTGCCTCGCTGTCCAGACGTCGACGATCCGACTGGCCTTCGGGATGGCCCGTGACAACCAGCTGCCGTTCTCGAAGACGATGGCGAAGGTGAGTCCTCGTCTGCACACCCCGATCGGCACATGCATCGTGATCGGAGGGCTCGCAGCCATCCCGTTCATCCAGTTCGCCGGTGCCAGCACGATCGCGGTGGGTGCGACGGCCTCGATCTACTTCAGCTACCTGCTCGGCAACCTCGCGTTCATGCGGGCGCGGGCGAAGGGGTGGCCCCGGACGAAGGCGCCGTTCACACTCGGCGTCTGGGGCAAGGTTGTGAACGTCATCGCGATCCTCTGGGGCGCCGCGATGCTCCTCAACTTCCTGACGCCTTCGTCCGCCACTTCCGCGTTCGATCCGAACGCGTCCGGCGCCAACTACCTTCGGATCTTCTCGAACCCGAAGCCGATCCAAACCGACTACTTCGCGGAAGGCGATCAGCTCGTCGACTTCAAGATCGGGTTCTTGAACGAGATCCCCGTGATCTGGACGGTCTTCTCGCTCGTGATCATCATCGGCGCGATCTACTACTTCGCGGTCCAGAAGCAGAAGCCGTTCGAACCGGTTCGCCCACCCGAGGATGAGGACCTCGCCGGGATCGCGCCGGCCGAAGCGTGACAGGCGCGCCCGTTCCCGGTGACATCATCTCGACGATGAAGGTTGTCGTCTCCGATCGAGCCAGGTCGTTCATCGACGAACGCGGAGGGTCCGTCTGGGTGTGGCTCGATCCGCACCGCGGTCTCGTCGGGAACCACACCTGGCTGGAGGCGCACGCAGAGCCGCCTCGTTCGAGTCGTAGGACGAAGTTCACGAGATCCAGTCGTCGACCGCATCGGTTCCGCGAGCTCGAAGGCCAGGGCATCACACTCCACTACGACTTCGGCAGGATGGATCCGCCCGAGGAGCTCCACTTCGATCGCAAGGGCTGGCGGAAGGGGACGCA
>JBKKAE010000347.1:0-6608 GCA_046714835.1 Actinomycetota bacterium
GGCAGCGGCCTGGAACGCCGCCACGCTGAACGGCTCGCTGGGCTCGACGAGGTCGAGGAGATGGTGCGGGATGCGCGCCTGCTGCTCGGACGTGGGCTTGGCCGTCCCCACATCCATCCCTCGATAGACGAGCATCGAGTCGACGGAGAGGATCTCCGCGCCGAGGGCTTCGGCCACCGCCAGCCCCGCCTCGGTCTTTCCGGACGCGGTCGGGCCGACCAGGGCGAGGAACGGCTCCACGCCTCAGACCAGAGCGGGCGCGGGAACGACCTCGCCGGACAGGTGGTGCGGCGCGGCGTCCGTGATCCGTGCCGTGACGAACGTGCCCGGCTCCAGCGATTCCGCCAGGTGCACGATCCGGTTCGTCCGCGTCCGGGATTGCGTGGACGCTCCCCGTCGCCCCGCACCCTCGATCAGCACCTCGGCCTCCGTGCCGACCTGTGCGCGCGCCTTCGCCAGCGAGATCTCGCCCTGCAGTGTCAAGAGCCGGTCGAACCGCTCTTGCACGATCTCCTTCGGGATCTGGTCGGGCATCGAGGCCGCTCGGGTTCCCGGCCTCGGCGAGTACTGGAACGTATATGCCGAATCGAACCGGGCTCGCTCGACCACGTCGAGCGTGTCGGCGAAATCCTCGGCGGACTCGCCGGGGAACCCGACGATGATGTCGGTGGACACCGCCACCTCCGGGATCGCGTCACGGATCTGGTCGAGCCACCCCAAGTAACGCTCGCGCCGGTAAGAGCGCTGCATCGCCTTCAACACCGCGTCCGATCCCGACTGCAGCGGGAAGTGGATGTGTTCGCAGACCTTGTCGCTCCCGGCCATCGCCTCGATCACGTCCGGCGTGAAGTCGTGTGGGTGCGGCGAAGTGAAGCGGATCCGCCGGAGCCCCTCGACCTGGTTCACCTGTCGAAGCAGCTCGGCGAAGAGCGGGCGGCGAGACGTCCCGGGAACGGTGACGTCGCGCCCGTACGTGTTCACGTTCTGCCCGAGCAGGGTCACCTCGACCACACCCCGGCGCGCGAGCCCCTGTACCTCCGCGAGCACGTCGCCGATCGCCCGGGAGCGCTGCGCGCCCCGGACGAACGGCACGATGCAGAACGTGCACGCGTTGTCGCATCCGACCGCGATCGCGACCCAGGCACGGAACGCGTCGTCACGCGCCGCAGGCAGGGCCGAGGGGAACAGCTCGGTGTACTCGGCGACGTCCATCTGGGGACCCTCGTCCTCCGCCCGCCGGAGCAGATCGAGCAGATGCGGGAGCGCGTGCGTCCCGACCACGACGTCGACCCATGGTGCCTTCTCCTGGATCAGCCCCTGATCCTTCTGCGCCAGGCACCCTGCCACGACGATCCGGAGGTCGGGGTTCGCCACTTTCAGGGGCTTCAGGTGACCGAGGTTGCCGTAGAGCTTGTTGTCAGCGTTCTCGCGGATCGCACACGTGTTCAGGACGACCACGCGCGCATCCGAGACGTCGTCGGTCGGCGTCATGCCGTCGGCGCGGAGCATGCCTCCGATCCGCTCGGAGTCATGCTCGTTCATCTGGCACCCGAAGGTGCGGATCAGGAACGCCCCGCTCACGTCCCGAGGCTACCTTGCGTACTCGGTGGCGCGCGTCTCCCGGATAACCGAGATCTTGATCTGGCCCGGGTACTGGAGCTCCTCCTCCACCTGCTTCGCGATGTCCCTCGCGATCGTCTGCGCCTGGAGATCGTCGACTCCGTCGGGCGTGACCATGACGCGAACCTCGCGCCCTGCCTGCATCGCGAAGACCTTCTCGACGCCTTCGTGCGCCGTGCAGATCTCCTCCAGGCGCTCGAGCCGCTTGATGTAGGTCTCCAGCGACTCCCGGCGGGCGCCGGGACGACCGCCGCTGATCGAATCGGCGATCTGCGCGAGGACCGCGTGGACCGTCCGCTGCTCGACCTCCCCATGATGCGCCTCGATGCAGTGCACGACCTCGGGGTCCTCCTTCAGGCGGCGTGCGATCTCCGCCCCGATGATGGCGTGGGAACCCTCGACCTCGTGCGTCACCGCCTTCCCGATGTCGTGGAGGAAGGCACCTCGTTTGGCGATCGTCGGGTCCACACCGATCTCCGCCGCGAGGGCGCTCGCGATGTGAGCGGACTCGATGAGGTGCTTCAAGACGTTCTGGCCGTAGCTGGTGCGGTACTGGAGGCGGCCCAAGAGCTTGATCAGGTCCGGATGGACGTCGGTGAGACCGACCTCGGCGACCGCATCCTCGCCGGACTTCCGGATCTGCTCGTCGAGGTCCCGGACCGAGCGCTCGTGGACCTCCTCGATCCGAGCGGGCTGGATCCGCCCGTCCTGGACCAGCTTCTCCAGGGTCATCCTGGCCGCCTCACGGCGTACGGGGTCGAAGCACGAGAGCACGACCGCCTCCGGTGTGTCGTCGATGATGATGTTGACCCCGGTGGCGGCTTCGAACGCGCGGATGTTCCTGCCCTCGCGGCCGATGATCCGTCCCTTCATGTCTTCGCTCGGGAGCGTGAAGACGCTGACGCTCGACTCCGCCGTCTGCTCCGACGCGACCCGCTGGATCGCGATGGTCACGATCTTCCGGGCTCGCTCCTCGCCTTCTTCCCGAGCTCGCTGCTCGATCTCACGTACCTGGGCCATCGCGCCGCGTTTCGCGTCGTCGATCACCTGCGAAGCCAGCAGCTCCTTGGCCTCGTTCGACGTCATCCCGGCGATCCGCTCCAGCTGCGCCCTGTGTTGCTCGGTCGCCTTCTCGAGCTGCTCCCGGACGAAGGTCAGCTTGTCCTCGCGCTCCTTGAGCTCTTCGGTCCGAGCGTCCATGCGTTGGCCGCGGTCTCGAAGGTCGCCCTCCGTCTCCGTGATGCGGCGCTCGAGGCGACCCACCTCCTCCCGCCGGTGCTTCAGGTCCTCCTCGGTCTCCCGTCGCATCCGGACGGACTCATCCTTGGATTCCTGGAGCCCTCGAGCGCGGGTCTTGGCTGCTTCCTCTTCGGCGTCGAGCAGGAGCTTCTTGGCTTGTGCTTCGGCGGAGCGCGCATTGGACGCTCCGATCGAGTTGCGGACGACGAATCCCACGACGACCCCGGCCAACAGCCCGAGGAGGCCGGCGATGACGGCTTCCATCGTTCCTCCCGATGTCTCGGGAGAGGGATCTCGGTCACCGATCCAGTGCTTCGACGAAGGCTAGTGGCGCCGACCCCTTGTGAGAGAACGTGCGGGAGCGGAGCAGGTGGTCGGGTCGATGTTGGACTCGGTCACTTCAGCCCTTCGGTCGTTCGCCTGGTTGGGTTCGGGAGATCGATTCCTCTCGTTTCCCCGATGGTACGGCCGGGGCTTCCGAGACACAAGGTCGCTACTCGTCCTCGGATGAGATCTCTAGGGCCTTCCGTGCTGCGCTGCGGGCAATCTCGGGGCTGTAGCCCCGTCGCATCAGGAGCGAGGTGAGCCGTGTGAAGGCCTTCTGGGGGGCGACGCCGCGGAGCCGGGGAGCCCGGGAGAGGGCCAGATCCGCGGCCCGCTCCTCGTCGTCGTCCGGAGCCCCCTCGGCAGCGGTGGCCGCGAGCGCTGGGGCGATGCCGGCCGCCCGAAGTCCCCGCTCGACGCCCCGGCTCCCCTCTTTGCGGGCGCCGAATCGCTGCTCCGCGTACTGCCGGGCGAAGGCCTCGTCGTCGACGAGCCCGACACCCTCCAGCCGCGTGAGCACATCCCGCACCTCGTCCGGTTCGAACCGGGCGGCGAGGAGCCGTCGCTCCAGCTCCCGGCGGGTGCGGGGACGGACGGCCAAGAGACCGAGGGCGCGCTCGTGGCAGCTCTTCGGGTTCTTGACCTCGTGACGACGGGCCACAGGATCGGCTACGCCCGAGATCCGCTCTTCGACTTGGCTGCGGGCGCGGGCTCCTCCATCGGCGGCTCCTCCGGCGGGGGCGCCTCGACGTCCTCGAGCTTGATCGGCTCGTCGTCGCCCTCACCGAAGGACGTGAGGCCGACCGCCTCGCGCACCTTCCGCTCGATCTCGTCCCGGAGATCGATGTGCTCGGCGAGGAACTGACGGGCGTTCTCCCGACCCTGGCCGAGCTGGTCGCCCTCGTAGGTGAACCATGCGCCGGACTTCTTGACGATCTCGAGGTCGACTCCCACGTCGATGAGCGAGCCTTCCTTGGAGATGCCCTTGCCGTACATGATGTCGAACTCGCACTGCCGGAATGGCGGCGCCACCTTGTTCTTCACGACCTTGACGCGGGTACGGGACCCCACGACCTCGGTCCCGTCCTTGAGGTTCTCGATCTTTCGAACGTCGAGCCGGATGGTCGAGTAGAACTTCAGCGCCCGTCCGCCGGGGGTCGTTTCCGGTGAGTTGTGCACGACGGTGCCGTCCACGAGGTAGTTGTGGCTACCCTCGACCTCGATGTCGAACCGATGCATGGACCGCGTCTCCGGCTTTACGTGGATGTCTACCACCGGCATCGGGATCAGCTCGCGGCGCATCGGCGCGAAGACCGGCTCGACTGAGAAGCGGCCCCGGAACCTCGGGAGCAGCTTGTACCCCATCGAGGGGTGCACGTACGGGGCTATCAGCGAATGGAGCTTGGCCGTCTCATCCTTCGGGAACTGCAAGACGGCCTTGCCCGACCGATCGATGAGCTTCGGGAAGATGCCCCAGGTGTCACTCAGGTATCGCACGAGTCGATCCCGGCTGGTCCGCTCGATCGCCTCGATGCAGATCTCCGACCGTCCGCTTCCCTCTCTCGTCCGAGCCTGCAAGCCTTTCGCGCGGAGAGTGAACGTCCCGTCGTCCATGTACCAGACAGCGAGGGAAAGCGGGGTGAGCCGCTTGAGGTAGTCCTCGCTGAGGATCTTCTTGCCGCCGACGTAGACGGCCCCTCGAAGCTCCGCCAGCTCCACGAGCGGCGTGAGGTCGTGGAACACGGCACCCTTCGCGTTCGTCGTGCGCGTGGTGCCGATGTTGGCGAAGAGCGACGCCTTCCAGTCCGCGTATACGGTCTGTCGGACGCCGTGCCCGAATCGGTACCTGGCCGCGTAGCCGCTCTTGGCGGGCGACAACGCCCCGTCACCCATCAGACCGCCGAGGATGGCCTCCCACTGGAAGTCGGACAGCCGGATCTTGGCCGACTGCAGCACTCGGTCGCCTGCCTGAAGCTCATGAGCCTCCCGCCATCCACCCGGCGTGAGGATCTGGTGATTCGGGGTGCACCCGAACTGCGAACGCCCGTTCCCACCCGGCTTGGCCACCGTGAGCTGGAGGAACCGGTCGGTCCGACCGTTGTCGAACCAGTTCACGATCTTCTTCGGCACGACCTCGCCACGATCCGGGTCGTACGACAGGACCTCGAGAGGCAGCCGCTGGTTGACGATCTTCCCGATCTTCTCCTGGCTGCCGTCGGCGAGCGTGACGCGCGAGCTATAAGAGAAACATCCGAACATCACGCCGATCTTCTCGCGCAGCTGGTTGATGAAGATCGCGGTGGTGTCGAACCGGGACAGCGAGCCCGAGAGCTTCCGCATCGCTTGCGACATCAACCGCGCCTGCAATCCGACGTGGGTGTCGCCCATCTCCCCCTCGATCTCGGCGCGCGGCACCAGAGCCGCTACCGAGTCGATCACCACGAGGTCGAGCGCCGCGGAGCGGACCAGCATGTCCGCGATCTCGAGTGCCTGCTCGCCGGAGTCCGGCTGGGACACGAGCAACTCGTCGATGTTCACGCCCAGCTCCCGCGCGTACGTGGGGTCGAGCGCGTGCTCGGCATCGATGAAGGCGGCGATGCCACCCTTGGCCTGCGCCTCCGCGATCATGTGCAGGCACACGGTCGTCTTGCCCGAACCCTCCGGACCGAACACCTCGACGACGCGGCCCTTCGGGATCCCTCCGACCCCGAGCGCGATGTCCAATGCCAGCGAGCCCGTGGGGATGACGGTGATGCCCGCCCCCATGGGGTGCTCGCCGAGCTTCATCACGGCGCCTCGTCCGAACTGCTTCTCGATCTGCTGCAGCGTGACGTCCAACATCTTGTCCCGATCCACGTTCCCCTCCTTCGTGCCCCTGCCCTGCCCGGAGGGGGGCCGGGAGAGTGCCTGTGCAAGCGACGAGTGGAGATTAGCCATCGACTCTGACATAAGTTACACCTCTGTCATTCCGCGTGTTGTGGCGGCGTGATGCATGCGGCCCGAGGCTAGTCGAACAGGTGTTCGAACACAAGCATCACTCGAACGGATCGGTCAGCGGGGGTGGCCGGCGCCCAGCGTGAAGCGCGCGAGGGGCTCGTACCGGGGGGCGGGCCTTCCCAGGTGGCTCCGGAACAGCACGACATGGTCCACCTCCCACTCGTCCGACTCCAACTCCGTGCGGCTGTACTCGGCGGGGAGCTTCAGCGGTGGGTCCGACCGAGCCACCGTGAGATGCGGGTGGAACGGACGCCTCTCGGCAGGGAACTCCTCGACGAGCACCTCCTCGATCTCCGCTGCGAGCGCTCCAATCGGGTCCGCGTTCTCGAATCCGGCCCAGAGCGCCCGACCTCGCTTCGCGGACGGGAAGCTCCCCACGCCCTGCAGCCTCGCCGCGAACGGCAGCACGTCGGCGGCCGCCGCTCCCA
>JBKKAE010000348.1:0-4878 GCA_046714835.1 Actinomycetota bacterium
GTGCAGACCACGACGAGGTCGGTTCCCCGGACCGCATCCTCGAGCGAGGTCGCCGGCGTGAAGCCGCCCAACCCGGCGGCGTGGGCCGTCGTCGCGGGGGCGATGTCCCACCCCGCCCCCGCGGCGCCGGCCCGCGCCGCCGCCATCGCGACGGAGGTCCCCATCAGTCCGGTGCCGAGGACGGCGACGCGCCCGATCTGTCCATGCGAACGGGCAGCCGTCATCGGACGTCCCTCAGCGGACGTCATCTCGGAGTGTCTCCGCACCGTCGAGGTACACGTGGGCGACCTCGTCGAGGGTCCGGTCGGAGTGGAAGTGCACGAGGATCCGGATCACCGAAGGCATCGAACCCTCGACCGGGATCTCCTGGGCGCACATGAGCGGCACGAGACCGAGTCCCATCCGCCGGGCCGCCTCTGCGGGGAAGGCCGAGCGGAGGTCCGGCGTGGCCGTGAACATGATGCTCACGAGCTCCTCCGGGTCGATCTCATTGCGCTGCAGCACGGCCGACAGGAGCCGCTCGGTGGATCCGAGCAGCACGTCACCGTCGTCCGATGGCACGCGGATGGCCCCCCGCGCCGCACGAAGCCTCATGGGAACCTCCCTCGGGAGCGGCGCCCCGAGGCACAGAGGCTACCCGTCGACGACGTGCCTCAGCGCGACCACCTCATCATGTGTGAGCTCCCGCCGCTCCCCCGGCGGGAGCGCCCCCAGCTTGACCGCCCCCACGCGCACCCGGACGAGTCGCGTCACGGGCAGTCCGACCGCGGCCAACAAGCGACGGACCTCTCGCTTGCGACCCTCCGTCATCACCAGACGCACGGCGCCCCGATCGCCCGTCTGGCCGGCCACCCGAGCGCTCTTCGCGCTCGCGTGGCCGTCCTCCAGCTCCACACCCCGCCTGAGCCGGCCGATGTGCTTGGCCGTGGGGACCCCTTCGACCTCCGCCAGATACTCCTTCTCGACCTCGAAGCGAGGATGCGTCAAGGCGTTCGCGAGGTCGCCGTCGTTCGTGAGCAGGAGGAGGCCTTCGCTGTCCCGGTCCAGTCTGCCGACCGGGAAGATCCTGGGTCCGTCCTCGGGGAGGTACGCGCGGATGTCCGGGCGGCCCTGGGGGTCCCGCATCGTCGACACGACTCCCAGGGGCTTGTGCAGGGCGTAGTACTTGACGGTTGGGTCGAGGTTCACGTGCAGACCGTCGACCCGAACTTCATCCTCAGCAGGGTCCGCGCGATCGCCGAGCGTCGCGAGGATGCCGTTCAGGGTGACACGACCCTCGACGATCAGCTCCTCGGACGCCCGACGAGAGCCGTAGCCCGCGCGCGCGAGGAGCCGCTGGAGCCGCTCGATCGGCACGGGCTACTCGGGGGTCTCGGCCGGCTCCGAGGTCGCCGCCTCCGCAGCCGCGGACTCGGGTTCCCCGTTGGCTCCGTCCTCGGCATCCAGGCCGAGGAGAGGAGCCAGAGAAGGCAGGGAGGCGAGCGACGGGAGCCCGAGCCGTTCGAGGAACGTCGGCGTCGTCGCGAACAGGATCGGTCGGCCGGGAGTCTCCTCGCGACCTGCCTCCTCGACGAGGCCCTTGTCCTGGAGCGCGCGGAGAACCCCGTCGGAGTTCACCCCGCGGATCGACGACACCTGGTGCCGGGTCACGGGCTGCTTGTAAGCGACAATCGCGAGCGTCTCGAGTGCCGCCTTGGTCAGCCGGGCCTGCCGGGACGACAGGACGAACCGCTCGACCTCGGGCGCCGTGTCGGGGTGGGTGAAGAGTCGCCATCCGCCCGCGACGTTGCGGAGCACCACACCCGCTCCGCGATCCTCGAGCTCTTTCATCAGCCGGTCGCACAGTTCATCGGCCGCCTTCCGATCGAGCTCGAGCGCTTGCGCGATGACCGGGGTCGTGATGGGCTCGTCGGAGACGAAGAGGAGCGCCTCGAGCGCCCGCGTGTCACCCATCGGCGTGCGTCTCCACCTTCGTCATCCCTGCCATTCCACCCGGATCTGGCCGAACGTGTCCCCCTGGTGCAGCTCAACCCGGCCGTCACGGTACAGCTCGAGCAACGCGAGGAAACGCACGACCACCTGGATCCGCTCGTCGCAATCCGCCACCAGATCGCGGAAGGAGGCGGCTCGCCCGAAGTTCTCGATCCGACGCTCGACGGCCGACATCGCCTCCGCCATCGTGTAGCGGATCGGCGTGACGTGGGTGAGGTCGAGCGTCGGGGGCGGCCGGAGGAGCTGCGCGGCGAGACGGGCCAGCGCCTGCGCATCCACCTTCGTCATCGGATCCGGATACAGATGCGAGAACTCGGGACCGGGGCCGACGTCCCGCGTGAAGTAGCCCGCTTCGTCTTCCAGCCGGCGAGCGAGCTCCACCGCCACCTTCCGGAACGCCGCCAGCTCCAGCGAACGCGCATACGCGATGTCTGGCGAGCCACGGAGGTCGTCCTCGTCGGCGTCGATATGCCGCGGCATCAACCGGCCGACCTTCAGCTCCAGCAGAACCGCGCACATCGCCAGGAACCAGGTGACCTCCTCGAGGTCCCACCGCTCCGCGTCGCTCGCGTAGGCGAGGAACGCGTCGGTCACGGTCGCGACCTGCACGTCGCAGACGTCGACCTTCTGCTCGAGGATCAACTCCGACAGCAGCCGGAACGGCCCCGTGAACGCAGGCAGCTCGACCGCGAACGTGTCGGTTCCCTCGCCGCTCATACCCTGGAGAACCCCATCGCGTCGCGCACCGCCGCGAGCGTCTCCTGCACCACCGGCCGTACCCGCTCTCGTCCTTCGTCGAGGACCTTCCACACGAGTCCCGGCTCCGCCGCCAACTCGAGTCGTCGCTCCCGGATCGGGCGCAGCTCCTCGATCAGGCGATCGGCGAGGTTCGTCTTGCAGTCGACACACCCCAGCTCGCCGGAGCGGCAATGGTCGCGGGTCCAATCGACGATGTCGGGTGAGAAGTGGGTGTGGAGCGCGAAGATCGGACAGATCTCCGGGCGTCCGGGGTCGCCGAGCCGAACCTTCTGCGGGTCGGTGATGAACGAGCGAACCTTCGCGCGGATCGTGTCGGGGTCATCCGCCAACCCGATCCCGTTGTCGAGCGACTTCGACATCTTGCGGCCGTCGGATCCGGGGACGAGCGGGAAATCCGAGAGCAGCGGCTGCGGCTCGACAAGGACCTCACCGAACAGCCGGTTGAACCGGCGGACGATCTCCCGGGAGATCTCGAGGTGCGACACCTGGTCCTCTCCGACCGGCACCAGCTCACCCCGGACGATCGAGATGTCCACCGTCTGCAGGATGGGGTACCCGAGCAGGCCGAAGTTCGCCACGTCGCGCTCGGCCATGTCACGGAGGCGCTCCTTGTACGTCGGAACGCGCTCGAGCCATCCGAGGGGCGTGATCATCCCGAGCAGCAGAGCCATCTCCGCCACCTCGGGCAGGTCGGACTGGAGGTAGAGGACCGATCGAGACGGGTCGATCCCGCACGCCAGGAGATCCAACACGATGCCCTCGACCAACCCCGGCAGCTCCGCGGTGCGGTCGTAGTGCGTGGTGAGCATGTGCCAATCCGCCACGAAGTAGTAGCACTCGTACTCGTCCTGGAGGCGGACGGCGTTGCTCACGTTGCCCGCCCAATGGCCCACATGGAGGTCCCCCGTGGGTCGGAAACCGCTGAGAACGCGACCGCGACGGGTCTCGACGGGCAGGAGAGGCGTGTCGGCAGCGGGAACGGTCACGATGCCGGCGATGATAGCCGTCACTCCTCCCAGCCTCGGGAGGCGGGATCTAGCCGAAGTGGAGCAGGAGCAGGCAATCTTGTCCCGTCGCCGCTTCGCAGACGGCCCCGGTCAGCAGCGCCGCGATCTCGAGCAGGAAGGTGAACAAGAACAGGACGACGAGGACGATCAGAGCGAGGTAGCGATCCGCGTTCCGGAACACCTCGCGCGCGTGCGGAGGAAGCAGCAGCGCGAGCAGACGCCCGCCGTCGAGACCGGGGATCGGCAGCAGGTGGAACACGAACAGCGATGAGTTCGTGAACGCGAACGTGACGAGCACGAGGAGCGCCTCGCCGGACACCCCGGTCCGGACGAAGAGGCCTCCGACGAGCGCGAGGACGAGGGAGGCGGCCGGCCCGGCCAGCGACGCGAGCACGACGTCCCTCGGTTGGCGCCTGAAGTAGTTCGTGTCGATCGGGGCTGGTTTCGCGTACGCCCCCGGCATGATGAACGCCTGGACCGACCAGAGCAGCGCGACCAGCGCGGGGAGGAACCCACTCCCGAACGGGTCGAACCAGGCCTTGGGTCGCAGGGTCACCCGACCCCAGAGCCGCGGCGTGGGATCACCGAGCGTCGCGGCGGCTCGCGCCCGCGCGTACTCGCGGATGGCGAGGCCGACGAAGAGCGACACGACCATGTAGGCGGCCAGTCGCAGCCCGAGCATCGTGAAGTTCCCCAAACGCCTTCACATCCTTACGTCACAACCAGGTGTGGACGAGCGGCGGAGGCCGGACGGGACCGTCGGCGACGTCCATCGCGGCAAGGACGCGGCGCGCGGCCTCGGCCGCCGCGTCGCGATCTCTCGCGTGCACCTCCCCGATGGGCGTCCCGGCCTCGAGCCGGTCACCGATCTTCGGATGCACCACGATACCGACGGCCGGGTCGATCGGGTCGCCCTTCCGGAGCCGGCCCGCTCCGAGCCCGACGCTCGCGAGACCGATCTCCTCCGCCTCGACCGCGGCGAGGACACCGCTCCGGTCCGCGAGCAGCGGCTCGCGAACCGGAGCTCGCGGGAGGACGCCCGCCGGGTCGTCCACGACGCGTGGGTCCCCGCCTTGCGCCTCAACCATCGCCCGGAACCGCTCGAGGGCCGCTCCCCCGT
>JBKKAE010000349.1:0-6053 GCA_046714835.1 Actinomycetota bacterium
ACCTGTGCCGACCCCAAGGATGTGCCTGCTGCCGGACCTTTCCTGCACCGTCGCGGCCGCCATCGCCGCGAGGCGCGACGTCCTGGCGCCCATCGGGATCACTCCCGTCCCCAGGAGCAACCGCTCCGTCTCCCCCGCCAGCCCCGTCAGCGTGGCGAGCGTGTCGCGGGCGCCGGTCTCCGGCAGGAACACCGCCGCGTATCCGAGCCCCTCGCCCTCGCGCGCGATCCCGGCCACGTCCGACCACGGCAGCGGGTCGCGGATCGTGAACGCGGTCCCACGCGGTTGGCGCATCTCCCCCATGACTGGCATCGTCGCAGACGTGGAGACCCTGACGTTTCTCACCGAGGACGGCCTTCGACTGGAAGGCGAGCTTCGCCTTCCCGACGATCCGCCTCGCGGGTCGGTCGTGATCTGTCACGCCCATCCGCGGCACGGCGGCAGCAAGGACCACCCCGTCCTGTGGTCCGTCCGGAACGAGCTGGCGGGGAAGCGTGGCTTCGCGACCCTCGTCTTCAACTTCCGCGGCACGATGGGCTCGGGTGGCACCTTCGGCGGCGGCCGCGACGAGTTGCGAGATGTGCGAGCCGCGGTGGGCGCGGTTCGCGAGCGGGCCGAGGGTCCGACGCTCGCGTTCGGGTGGTCGTTCGGCGCAAGTGTCGCGCTCCGGGAGGCGTTCGAGGACGAGCGGGTCGCCGCGCTGGCGTTGTTCGGGATCCCGCTCCGTCCGAACGACCTGCAGCTGCCACCGCTGCCGACTCTTGCCGAGCTCCGGCTGCTGAAGCGCCCTCTGCTGTTCCTCGCGGGAGAGCACGACGAGTACTGCCCCGCGGATGAGCTCCGAGCCTATGGGGAGGGCGTCGCCGAGGTCATGATCTTGGAGGGCACCGACCACTACCTGTGGCGGAGGGAACGCGAAGCGGCCGCGATCGTCGGCGACTTCGCCGACAGGATCTCAGCGTCAGCGTGAGACCTTCGTCACCTTGGGAGGTTGACGCTAGCCCAGCCCGCCGAACTCGAGCACCAGATGATCCAGCCGCGCCTCCGCCGCATCCAACTTCCGCTTCGACTTCGGGCGAACGAGTGGATTCGGACCTTGGAGGCCCCATATATGCACGCTCTGCCGTTGCGAAGATCGACAACCGCGATGCTGGGCCAAAGGCCGTGCGAACCGGCCCTGATGCGGATGATATCGGACCACCGCAACAACCTCGTCCGAAGAGGGTTCCGTATGCGAAGTCCGGTCTGTTCAGCCCGAGCACCTGACAGAGCGCAGCGAGCCACCAGGAACCAAACGAGCAGAGCGGCAAGGGCGAATGAGACGAGCATGGAGGACGCATCCCGCGTCTTCGACATGTGAGATATCGCTCTCGCAACTATCCAGATCGCACCCACCGCGGCAACCACGACCAGACCGATGGTTTGCTCCCTATCCCTGATCCATTCGTTCATGTCTGAACCCGGTTCTCTTCTACACCGACCTCCCGAAGAAGGCGACCGAACCGGCGTTATCCATCAACGATCAAGTGGTACTTCGTGAAGTCCTGGGGTCAGCCGCCGAGCGAACTGGGATCCTGCCGCTTCTCGTGACCGTTGGTCCGGGGGTCGACGTCGCGACCACGCCGGGGGCGCCAGACCCAGATGAACGGCAGGAAGAAGAACGTGCCGCCGAACAGGCCCGGCCACACGGATATCCCGAGCAGCACGAAAGCGACGCTGACCCCCAGCCACAGCCAGGGGTTCCCCCACCAGGGCCGTGACGGCGGTTTCGGGTCGCGGAGCGGCGTGGCGAGATCCGGCTCCGCGAGCTGGGCGCGTCGGCGCAGCACCTCGTGCGCCGCCGCACGCTCTCGGAAGACCAGCAGGAAGCCCACCCCCAGCGTGATGGCCACGATGAACGGCAGCGCGACGAGGATCAGCTCACGGAGCTCCACGGCTCTCCCTAGAGGGGGACGTGGGAGAGCACCATGATCCGAGGCTCGGTCATCTCCTCCATCGCGTACTTCAGGCCTTCACGACCGAAGCCCGACTCCTTGGACCCGCCGTACGGCATCTGGTCGGCCCGGAACGCGGAGACGTCGTTGACGATGATGCCTCCGACCTCCAGGGCCTGGTGCGCCGCGAACGCGCGGTTGATGTCGTTCGTGAACACCCCGGCCTGCAGGCCGTACTTCGAATCGTTCACGGTCTTGAGCGCGTCATCGAAGGTCTGATAGGGGCTGATCGTCACGACTGGCCCGAACACCTCTTCGCGACAGACCTTCATCTCGGGGGTGACGTGGGAGAGCAGCGTCGGTTGGAAGAACGGCCCGTCGCCCTCGCCGCCGGTGAGCACCTCGGCGCCCTGCGACACCGCCTCCTTCACCCACTCGGTGAGCCGGTCCACTTCCTGCCGCTGGATCACAGGGCCAACGTCGACGGTCGGGTCCAGAGGGTCGCCGACCTTCAGGCTCTCGATCTGCTTCACCAGACGCGCGGAGAAGTCGTCGTAGACCTCGGAGGACACCAGTACCCGCTGGACGCTGATGCAGCTCTGCCCCGCCTGGTAGTAGCCGCCGTACGCGACCCGCTGGGCGGCGAAGTCGAGGTCGGCGTCCGCGTGCACGATCACACCCGCGTTCCCGCCGAGCTCGAGCGTCACACGCTTCTTCGGGTCGAGCCCCTTCAGGTACCAGCCGATCTCCGCCGAGCCGGTGAAGGAGATCTTCCGGTAGCGGTCGTCGCGAGCCATGCCGTCGGCGACCTTCGAGGACACCGGCAGGACCTGGAACATGCCCTTCGGCAGGTCCGTCTCGGCGAAGAACTCCGCCAGTCGGAGCGAGCCGATCGGGGTGGCGCTCGCGGGCTTCACGACGATCGGCGCCCCGACGGCGAGCGAGGGCGCGACCTTGTGCGCCACAAGGTTCAAAGGGAAGTTGAACGGGGTGATGCCGAGGACCGGCCCGACCGGGAACCGACGGATGAGGCCGACCCGGGAGCCGAGCGCCGCTTCCGTGTCGAGCCGCATCAGCTCGTCGTCCCCGTGCCGGATCACCTCCGAGGCCCAGCGGAACGTCGACACGGCGCGGGTCGCCTCGACGGTCGCCCACTTGAGCGGCTTCCCACCCTCCTGCGCGATCAGCTTCGCGTTCTCTTCGATCGTCTCGCCGAGGCGCTTCGAGATGTGGTCGAGCGCCTCCGAACGGACATGGACCGGGAGCTTCGAGGACTCCTTGAAGGTCTCGTGCGCCGTGGCCGCCGCTTCCTCGACGTCGGCCTCCGTCGGGACGCCGACCTCCGCGACGACGCTGTCGTCGTAGGGGCTGTGGACCTCGAACGTGCCCTCGCCCGTCCGCCATTCGCCGTTCACCAGGAAGGGCCGGACCGTCATCTCATCCACTTCCTTTCTTTGGCGCCTTTCGCGTCGCCCCGCACCACCGATACCCGTGTCGCGTCGCGCTAGTCGAGCGACACCATCACGTGCTTGATGTTCGTGTAGTCCTCGAGCGAGTAGACCGACATGTCCTTGCCGCGGCCGGACTGCTTGTACCCACCGTGCGGCATCTCCGGAGTGAGCGGGATGTGGGTGTTGATCCACACGCAGCCGAACTGGAGCTTGCGCGCCATCCGGTGCGCCCGGCCCACGTCCCGCGTCCAGACGGAGCTCGACAGTCCGTAGGGCACGTCGTTCGCCCACGCGAGCGCCTGCTCCTCGTCATCGAAACGCTGGACCGTGACGACCGGACCGAAGACCTCCTTCTGGATGATCTCGGAGTCCTGGCCGACCTCGCTCACGATCGTGGGGGTATACCAGTAGCCCTGCTGGTCGATGGCCTTGCCACCGGTCAGGACCTTGCCGCCGGCCTCTTCGGCCCGCTGCACGAACCCGGTCACGCGCTCGAGCTGCTCCTTCGAGATCATCGAGCCCATCTCGGTGTCGTCCGAGAACGGATCGCCGACCTTGATCGACTCGACCGCCGGGACGAGCTCCGCCAAGACGTCGTCGTAGGCGCCGGAGCCGACGAGGATCCGCGCCGACGCCGTGCAGTCTTGGCCGGAGTTGAAGTAGCCACCGATCTTGATGAACTCGACGACCTGCTCCATGTCGGCGTCGTCGAACACGATGAACGGCGCCTTGCCGCCGAGCTCCAGGTGCACTCGTTTCAACGACTCAGCGGAGTTCGCGGCGATCAGCTTGCCCGTCGCCGTGTCGCCGGTGAGCGACACGATCCCGACGTCGGCGTGCCGCACGATCGTGTCGCCGACGGGGACGCCGTCGCCGGTCACCACGTTGAACACGCCCGGCGGCAGGAGGTCGGCGGTGATCTCCGCGAGCTTGAGCGCCGTCAGCGGTGTCATCTCCGAGGGCTTCAACACGATCGTGTTCCCGGTCGCGAGCGCGGGACCGATCTTCCAGATCGCCATCATCAGCGGGTAGTTCCACGGCGCGATCAACCCGGCGACGCCGATCGGCTCACGCCGGACGTAGCTGGTTAACCCGGCCATGTACTCCCCGGCCGCCCTGCCTTCCATCGTCCTCGCGGCGCCGGCGAAGAACCGCAGGTTGTCGACGATCGGCGGGATCTCCTCCGAGAGCGTCACAGCGGCCGGCTTGCCGACGTTCTGCGCCTCGAGCTTCACGATCTCGTCGGCGTTCTCTTCGATCCGATCGGCGAACTTGAGGAGCGCGAGCTGCCGGTCCTTCGGCGTGGAGTCGAACCAGTCGCCCTCGAACGCCCGCCTCGCGGCGGCGACGGCGCGGTCCGCGTCCTCCTTGGTGCCCTCCTGGACGGTGGCAAGCACCTCGCCTGTCGCCGGGTTGATCACGTCGCGGGTCTGTCCGTCGGACGAGTTCACCCATTCGCCGTCGATGAACATCTGATACGAGTCCGCCATGTCCCCTCCTTCATCTCTGGTGCTTCGTGTACCGATATCCGGCCAGCGGCGGCGGCGCCACCGGTGAGACCACCAGTATGCGATATCCGCCGGATACGGGCGACCCGGCCGCGGGTCGACGGGAACGCGTCCGGTGGAAGGCTCCTCGGCGGGCGCGTCTCAGTACCGGACGCGCGGATCCAGGAACGCGTACGCGACGTCCACCACGATGTTGGCTGCCAAGATGAACATAGAACCGATGACGGTCACGCCCATCACCATGGGGAAGTCGTTGCTGAAGATCGAACTGACGGCGAGCTGCCCGAGTCCGGGGAGGCCGAAGAGCGTCTCGGTGATGACCAGACCCGCCAGGATCGTGGCGAAGTCGACCCCGAGCATCGTGACGATCGGCGTGAGCGCGCCCCGGAGCGCGTGCTTGTAGACCACACGGCGCTCTGAGAGTCCCTTCGCGCGAGCGGTCCGGATGTAGTCCTCGCCCGTGGTCTCGATCATGTTGCTCCGGAGCATCCGCGCGTAGACCGCCGCATACCCGACCGCGACGGTGATCCAGGGGAGGATGAACTTCCCTTGGAGGGCGCTGCCCCACACACTCGCGTCGATCTGCAGGCCGCTCGAAGGGGCGAGGTGAAGCTTGAACCACACGAAGTACAGCAGCAGCTGACCGAGCCAGAACACGGGCAGCGACACCCCGACGATCGCCATGATCATCGTCCACCGGGCGGTGAGCGAGCGCGGCCTGACCCCCGATGCGATGCCGAGCGGGACACCGACCAGGAGCCACAGGATGGCCGCCCCGGTACCGAGGATCGCCGAGACGGGGAGCCTGCGCCAGATCTCCTCGCGCACCGGCAAATAGTTCGAGAACGAGTAGTACACGTCCTCCGAGAGGAAGGTGTTCGGAAGAGGGATGAGGCCCTTCGCGAACCGGCCGTACTGGACGATCAGCGGCTTGTCGAGCCCGAACGCCTCCCGCGCATTCGCGATCTGCTGGGGATCCGTCCTCCTGCCCGCCGCTCGCCTGGCCGGGTCGCCCGAAGGCAGCTTCACGAAGATCAGGAACGTGAGGATCGAGATGACGACCAGCACGAGGACCGAGTAGAGCAGCCGGCGCGCGATGTACCGGAGCACGGGAACAACGCTAGGAACCGCGACCCGCAAGGGCTAGCGGATTCTTGCCG
>JBKKAE010000350.1:0-3439 GCA_046714835.1 Actinomycetota bacterium
GCCGACGGCCCTGTTCAGGAGCGATGGGACATGAAGATGCGAGCCAAGCTTCGTCGTGAAGAGGGAGCGGCCGCAGTCGAGTTCGCGTTGATCGTGGGACTGCTGGCCATCCTGGTCTTCGGCCTGCTCGAGTACGGGCTGGCCTTCTGGCAGGTGCAGAACCTCCGCGCCGCCGCCCGAGAGGGTGCGCGGGTCGCCGCCGTCCGCGGCGACAACTCCGATATCAGCGCGGCGATGGTGGCATCCTCGGCGGGATCCCTCGGACCCGGTTTCTCCGGATTCACCGCATCGACCGTCTGCGACGGCGACCCCCCCGGAGCCCAGGTCACCGTGACGATCAACAATGGCTCCCTCTCCGGAGCCGTCAGGGAGGCGTTCGACGTGTCCATCCCCTTCTTGCCGCCGATCCAGTTGAATCCCACGCTGAGCGGGACGTTCCGATGCGAGTGACGAAGCGGATCTCGCGCGAGGGTGGCAACGACGAGCGCGGCGCGACCGCCGTCATCGTGACGCTCAGCCTCATCGCACTGCTCGGCATGATCATCTTGACCGTCGACGTGGGCCAGCTTCTCTACAAGCGCCGCGCGATGGTGAACGCATCAGACGCCGCCGCGCTCGCTGCCGCCCAGTCGTGCGCGGGGCTGGCGGACTCCGACGATCCCGGCGCGATGGCGAACGCGTTCGCAGTGGACAACGTGAGCGTCGCCACGGGTGGGATCACCGAAATGGTGGGATGCGACGGCCCGCCGTTCGGACACGTCACCGTCGAGTACGGCATGGAGCAGGGACTCTTCTTCGCGGGGGTGCTCGGTTTCGACGGCCCGGCGGCCGTGAGGACCGAGGCCACCGCCGGTTGGGGGCCGACCGGCGCCGCCAACCCGCTGCCGATCGTGGTCTATACGGGCAGCGGCCAGGGCAACTGCGACATCCAGGAGGGGATCGGTCCGGACGTCGCCTGCTACCTCTGGTACGACAACGACCTGTTCGACCAGTCGTCCTTCGGGTTCCTGAACCTCTGCACGGCCACGGACCCGTGTCAACACGGATGGGACGTCGGCAGCGGCGACAACTGCCCGAACGTCGGCGCGAGCCTTCGGAGCGATTGGATCAACGGGAACTGGAGCGGTGGGCCGAACGTCGTGAACTTCCCTTCCGCAACCTACGTCTGTCGTGTGAGCGGTCTCACGTCGTCGAACTGGAGCAGCTTGGAACAGCGGATCGGAGACGACCTGATCTTCCCGGTGAACGATTGCAACACACAGGTGGACAGGAACGGCACCCCGATCGGCTGCTCTCCGAACGAAGCGCCGGACAAGTACAACATCATCGGATTCATCGTGCTCCGTCTCGATGAGGTCCTGGATTCCAAGCAGGAGTGGGAGGGCAACTCGGGGAGTTGCCAAACCGCCCAGATGAACATGGTGCCCACGTCGCCGGACATCGACCTGGACGTGATCGCACCCGGCCTCGGGTGCACGCCGTACGACGCCATCTCCGGTGTCCAGCTCTCGGCTACGGGCCCAGGTGGGCCTTGCTGCACCCTCGGGACGCACTACACGTTCGATCCTTCGACCAACGTCGTGGATTGGATCGGGAACAACCGGGACCGAGTCACGATCTCATGGGATTATTCGGAGGGCGGTCCCTGCGGCGTACCTCCGAACAACTCGAGTGCGGTGTGCCTCCGGGTGCATACGGTCGAGGTGCAGTTCGGCGGGAGCCTGCCGGGTCAAGGCGCCAACTACAACCTCCGCGCCGTCCGGCTGTGCGACCTGACATTCGGGAGTTGCCCAGAAGAATGAACTGAGCAGATGACTGAAGCCGGCGGGGGGTACAGCCGATAGAAGAACTCTGAGGATGGGCTGAAAGGAGCAAGAGGATGAGGTCACGGGGTCTGGTGGTTGCGATCGCTGTCGTGCTCGCTGTTGCGGCGGCGGCGGCTGTGATCCTTTACACGCAAGGGGTCAAGGAAGACGCGGAGCAGGGTGGCGACCTTCAGACGGTCATCGTGTCATCGCAGGAGATCCGGGCCAACGAGCCGCTGAACCCGCTCGTGGCCCAGGACATCTTCAAGCAGATCCGAGTCCCGCAGGACGCGCTGGTTTCGGGCGCCGTGACGGACATCAGGCAGCTCGAGGATGCGACCACGACCTCGACGATCCTCGCCAACGAGCAGATCCCGATCTCTCGCCTCTCGAGCGGCCCACGGCCGAACGAGCTGGGCATCACCGAGGGTCACATCGCTCTCGCGGTCGAGCTCGATGCCCCGCAGGGCGGTACCGGCAACGTGCAGCCCGGGGACAGCATCTCGGTCTTCGCCACGTACCAGAACGTCCAGGCGCTCGCCGGGCTCACGCGGCAGTCGATCAACAACCCCAACGCGGCCAACACGGGCCGCAAGGTGGATCTCCCCGACTTCACCGTGACCCTGATCCCGACCGTCAAGGTCCTCCGGATCCAGAACCCAGAGGTCGACACCGAGACCGGTCAGCAGAACGACAGCGACCGGATCCGGATCACGCTCGATCTCCTTCCACAGGACGCGCAGAACCTCGTGTTCGCACAGGAGAACGGACTGGTGTGGCTCGGCCTGCTGCCGCCCGACGAAGAGGGCACGCAGCCTGACGCCTCCACCGTTCCGCTTGACCTGCTGATCGGAGCGAGATTGGGATGACAGACGCGAGCGTCGTCGCCGTCGGGACGCCGCAGTCGTTCCGTCAACAGCTCGCCAGGGCCATCGAGATGGGCCCGGACGAGGTGGGTTGGGTGCAGTCGGCCACGGCTGCCGAGGAGTTGTTGATCAACGCCTTCCAGCCCATCGACGTCCTGGTCCTCTCGCCCGAGGTCAAGGAGCCCGACGCACTCGGCCTGGCCGAGTTCGTCGGGCGCCAGGCTCCCGGCACGGCCATGGTGCTGGTCCGCGATCACACGTGGAACGGGCTGTTGCCGGCGGCCATGCGAGCGGGTATCCGCGACGTCGTCGACATGACCCAGGGGACGGAGGAGCTCCGCGACGCCGTGGAGCGCGCCATCGTCTGGGCATCCAACTTGCGCTCGGTGAACGTCACCCAGTCCGACGGTCAGCCCCTCACGCGGGGGCGGATCCTTTCGGTCTTCTCCTCCAAGGGCGGGACCGGGAAGACGTTCCTGACCTCGAACCTCGCGACCTCGATCTCCGAGGTGACCGGCCAGGACACGGCGGTCGTCGACCTCGACATCGACATGGGCGACGTGTTCACGTACTTCGGCCGGGAGCCCTCGGCCACCATCCAGGATCTGATGGAGCTGGGTGAGGGGGCGGAGCGCTCCCGCATCAAGGCCGTGGGCGTCCAGCTCGCGGAGCACCTGTGGGGGTTCGGCGCGCCGCCGGACCCTGCCGCGGAAGCTCCCGCCGGTGAGGCGATCGGGAAGTTCCTCCGGGCGCTCCGGAACGAGTTCA
>JBKKAE010000351.1:0-4807 GCA_046714835.1 Actinomycetota bacterium
ATCACGCTGTTCACGAGGACCTCGACCGCGTCCTCCCGCGAGATCCCCCCGCGCTCGGCGAGCAGGACGCCCTCGCTGAACGACAGCATCTGCACCGCGAGGCTGAGGTTCGTCGCGATCTTCATCAGGGCGGCCTGGCCGTTCCCGCCGACGTGCGTCACCTTCCGGCCGATGTCGAGCAGCACCGGTTCCGCGCGGGCCACGGTCTCGGGGTCTCCCCCGACCATGATCGAGAGCTTCCCTTCATCCAGCGTGATGACGCTGCCGGAGACCGGCGCGTCCAGCATCGAGGCGCCGCGGGCGGCAACCTGGGCCGCGATCTCGCGGCTCGCGGCCGGGCTCACGGTGCTCATGTCGACGTAGACCTTGCCGGGGCCGAGGCCGGCGAGGATCCCGTCGTCGCCGCCGGTGACGGCGCGCAGAGCCTTCGTGTCGGTGAGCATCGTGAACGTGAACTCGGCATGCTCGGCGACCGCGCGGGGCGTATCGGCCCAGCGCATGCCCGCCTCGACCAGCCCTGCCGCCTTCTCTTTCGTCCGGTTCCAGCCGTGCACCTCGTGACCGGCGTCGAGCAGCCGCTTGGCCATGCGGGAGCCCATCACGCCGAGCCCCGCGAAGCCGACGGTCGTCATCTCGTTCCTCCTCCGTTCGATCGGGTCCCGGTGGGACGGGTCGTTCATCCGCCGATCCTCGCGAGCCCGGGCGGCGCGCGGTGCAGACGCTCGACGCCGTCGGTGGTCACGTGGACGAGCTCGCCCGTCTGGACGCCCGCCCGCTCGTCCAACGTGATCACGTTCGGCTGGATCACGACCGTCATCCCGGCGTGGAACGTCATGTCGGGCGGCGCCTCGAGCGTGCGGCTTCGGCTCCCGAGCACCGGGGGCAGGTAGCCGCCGACGAAGCCATGCACGAGGTCGTCGTACGTCGTGAAGCCGGCGTCCTCGATCACCGAGGCGGCCTCGATCGCCTCGGTGACGTGGACGCCGTCGCGGACGACGCCGGCGACCGCGTCGAAGGCGGCCCGCGCCACGTCGTGGAGCTCCCGGTACAGGGGCGTGGGGTCGGCCGCGACCGTGAACGTGCGGAGCACCTGTCCGGGGTGGTCCCAGAACGCTGCGCTGAGCTCGGTGACGAGGACGTCGCCCGCGGCGATCTGCCGATCGGACGGGAACTGCGCCGGCACGGCGCGGTCGGGGTCGGCCATCGAGGTCACCCCGAAGTAGTGGATGTGGTTCACGCCTCCCTCGGCGAGGTAGGCGCCCTCCACGATCGCCGCGAGGTCGCGCTCGACGATGCTGGGCACGACCTCGCGCCGAAGCGCCTCGACGGACCGGTCCGACAGCTCGGCCCCGACCCGGATCCACTCGAGCTCCTCGGCCGACTTGATCAGCCGGAGCGCCGTGATCTGGCCGCTCACGTCCTCGACGTCGCCGAACGAGGCGGCCAGCGCGTCGCGCTGCCCGGCCGTGAGCGGCCCCGCGAACGCGACGGTCGAGCCGCGGGCCCCACGACGCTCGAGCACCTCCACGACCGTCGCGATCGTCGACGGCCCGCCCCACCGGACGTCGGCGTCGAGCGCCAGCCGCCGGGCGTTCGGCACGTGGTTGTGGAACTGCACCAGGAGGACGTCAGGCTCGCCGGGCGTCACGATCACCGCGGCCTCGCGCGTCACCGGCCAGCCGGTCAGCCACGGCACCGCCGATCCGAACCGGTTCGCGCCGTAGAGGACGAGGTGCCGCGCCCCTCGCTCGTCCATCACGCCGTGGATCGCCGCGCGCCGCCGCGCGAGCTCCTCGTCGGAGAAGCGTGGGTAGCCGTGCTCGGTGCGACGGATCGTCACGGCGCCCGATCGCCGAGGTCCGCGCGGCGGCTCGTGTGGAGGATGCACGAGGTCACGTGGCCGGGGCGCACCTCCTCGAGCGGCACGGGGTCGATCTCGCGGAACCGGATCTCGACGGTGGTCTCGCGGCGCTCGAGCTGCAGGATCGCCTCGCGCATGGCGTCCTTCGTCTGCGGCCCCTGCAGCGACCGGACGAGCCGCTCGGCTGCGGCCTGGTCGGCGAACGCGAGCTGCGCGTGGAAGGGCGAGCGCCGCTCGACCCCTTCGAGCTCCTCGAGGCCGGCGCCCCGACCCTCGAGCGACCGGACGACGTCGTCCACCTCGAACCCGCAGAAGGGCGTGACGACCGGGCAACGAGTGTGGAACCGGCATCCCTGCGGCGGTCGGGCCGGGTCGGGCACGGCGCCCTCGAGCAGCCACCCTCGCTCGGCCTCCGACTCCATCACGTCGGGGCGGGCAGCCATCAACGCCTGGGTGTACGGGTGGAGCGGCGCCGTGAAGACGTCCTGCCTCGAGCTGCCCTCGACGATCTCGCCCACGTACATCACGAGGACCCGGTCGCTCATGTGCCGCACCACGCCGAGATCGTGGCTGATGAACACGTAGGTCAGGCCGTGCTCGGCCTGCAGGTCGCCGAGGAGGTTCAGGATCTGCGCCTGGACGGACACGTCGAGCGCGCTCGTCGGCTCGTCCAGCACGATCAGCGCAGGCTTGAGCGCGAGGGCTCGAGCGATCGAGATCCGCTGGCGCTGGCCGCCGGAGAGCTGGTGCGGGTACCGGTAGAGGTGGTGACGGCCGAGCCCCACACTCTCGAGGAGCTCGACGACGCGCTCCAGGAGGACCCCGCCCGAGGCCTCGCGGTAGACCTTCAGCGGTCGGCCCACGATGTCCTTGACGAGCTGCCGCGGGTTCAGCGAGGAGAACGCGTCCTGGAAGACGACCTGGCAGTTCCTCCGGTACGCGCGCCAGGCATCACCGCCCAGCCGGTCGACCCGGTGCCCGCGCTCGATCCGCTCGAGCTCGTCGCGTTCGGCCGCCGTGCGCCGTTCGGCCGGCTCCGCGAGCAGCGCCTCGAGGCGCGCGTCGTCCTGGTCGCTCAACCCGTAGTAGACGCCCCCGTCGGTGGGATCCGCCAGCCCGCTGATGCAGCGGCCGAGCGTGGTCTTGCCGCACCCGCTCTCACCGACGATCCCGACGGTCTCCCCGCGCCGGACCTCGAAGCTCACGCCGTCGACCGCGCGGACGTGGCCGACGACGCGCTGGAGCGCACCCTGCCGGATCGGGAAGTGCTTGCGCAGGTCGCGCACCCGCAGCAGCGCACGTCCGGAGGAGGTGATGTCCGAGGCCGACGTGTCCTCGCGCGTGACCGTCATGCGGTGCGCTCCAGCGTCGGCATCTGCTCGGCCTCGACCCCGATCTCGGTCGGCGACTGATACAGGAAGCACGCGACCCGTCCCTCCGCCGCCGGCGGGCTGACGAGCTGCGGGTCCACGGTCCGGCAGGCCTCCGCCGCGTGCAGGCACCGGGGGTGGAACCGGCACGCCGGCGGGGGATCGATCAGCTCGGGCACGGTCCCCTCGATCGCGGCGAGCCGCTCGCGTTCCTCCCGGTGGCTCGGCGTCGCTCCGAGCAGCCCGCGCGTGTACGGGTGGAGCGGCGTTCGGAAGAGCTCCTCGGCGTCGCGGGTCTCCACGATCCGGCCCGCGTACATCACGGCCACCCGGTCGCAGACCCGCTTCACGACGGAGAGGTCGTGGCTGATGTACAGGACGGAGGACCGGTGCCGCGCCTGCAGCTCCCGGATCAGGTCGAGGATCCGCGCCTGGATCGTGACGTCGAGCGCGGTCGTCGGCTCGTCGGCGATCAGGAGCTCGGGGTCGCACGCGAGCGCCTGCGCGATCATCACGCGCTGTTTCATCCCGCCGGACAGCTCGTGCGGATAGCTCCGCATGATCTTCCGGGGGTCGGCGATCCGGGTCTCGGCGAGGCTGTCGATCACCCATTCCTCGACGACCGCACGGACCCTCCGCGCGCCGGCGCGGACCCCCGGCGACCGGAGCGCGAGGGACTCGACCAGCCTCGTCCGCTGGTTCGCCATCCGTCGGAGAAGATGGCCGGCGACGGAGCCGTCGGTCGGGTCGACGCCGGCTCGCCGGAGCACTTCGTCGGTGCGGTGCGCGTAGAGGACCTCCGCGATCTGGCCGCCGATCGGGAGCGCCGGGTTCAGCGCCTTGCCCGGATCCTGGAAGATCATCGCGATCCGATTGCCACGGATGTCGCGCAGTCGCCCTTCGGAGGCGGTGAGCACGTCCACGGCCTCCTCGCCGGTCCGGTCGCAGTCGGGGCAGCCCGTGCCGTGGCACGTCGGGCAGGGTGACGGCACGCGACCGCGGCCACCGCACGACGGACACCCGGTCCCGCCGCACACGGGGCACGCCGTCGTCGGCCGGAACACCACGCGTCCGCCGGCGTGCACACCCGGGGGCATCGGGACGAGGCGGAGGAACGACCGCGCGGTGACGGTCTTCCCGCAGCCGGTCTCGCCGACGAGTCCGAGCGCCTCGCCGTCGAGGATGTCGAACGAGACCCCGTCGACGGCGTGCACGAGGCCCGCCTTCGTCCGGAAGTAGATCCGCAGGTCCTGAACCGACGCCAGCACGCGCTCGCCGGCGGGTCCGGGCGGCGCATGCCCGACCTCGACCTCGCGCCCCCGGGGTCCCCTCGTCACCGGCGGGACGTCCGTGGGTCGAGCACGTCGCGTAGACCGTCGCCGACGAGGTTGAAGGCGAGGGCCCACACGAACACCATCAGCCCGGGGAACGTCGACGCCCACCACCGGCCGGCGGAGATCCCCGCCTGTCCGGAGCTCACGAGGACGCCCCATTCCGCGAGGCCGGACTCCGCCAGGCCGATGAAGCTCAGCGTGGCGCCGATCAGCACGACGTTGCCCATGTCGAGCGTCGCCTG
>JBKKAE010000352.1:0-4293 GCA_046714835.1 Actinomycetota bacterium
GTGGCGATCGGCCTCGCCGGCTACCGGTCGCTCAAGCATCACCACAACGTCGACACGATGATGCACTCACGCTCGTACATGGACCCGAGGCCCGGGCACAGTGCGATCGCCGACTCCGCCACTCGGATGGGCCGGCTGATCGCTGCGAACGGCCTGACGGTCTTCCAGATCGAAACCACGCTGAACGCGGAGACGTTCCCGAAGAACCTCGGCTTCCTCAACAAGCGGGAGTGGGAGTGGTCCGCCTACGACCAGGGCCTCATGATGGCGGCCCGGAAGGCGAATCAGATCGCGCCACCCCGTGCGCGGCGAGAGTTCTACCGGCGGGTCGAAGCCCCCTACAAGCTCACCGGGATCAACGCCGGCGAGGTCGAGGCCGTCCACGAGCGCACCCTCGAGAACCTGCACCGGCAGCAACTGGTCGAGGTCCAGGGACAGACCGACGTGCTCGTGCTCGGACTGCCCTACATCAGTCCGTACAACGTGAACTCGATCATGAATCCCATCCTGGTGCACTGCCTGGGGCTCGGCTATCTCTTCAACATGTACCGCAACATGCCGATCGTGAAGCAGGGCGGCGTCGTCATCATGTATCACCCGGTCCCCTGGGAGTTCCATCAGATCCATCACCCCTCCTACATCGACTTCTTCGAGGAGGTGCTGGCGGAGACGACGGACCCCTCCACGATCGAATCGAAGTACGAGGAGCGCTACGCCACCGATCCCTGGTACACGCACCTCTACCGGACGTCGCACGCGTATCACGGCGTCCATCCCTTCTACATGTGGTACTGGGGAGCGCACGGACGCGACCACGCGGGCGACGTGATCTTCGTCGGGGGTGAGCCCAAGTCCGTCGCTCGTCTCGGCTATCGCGCGGCCGGTTCGTTCCGCGACGCCCTCGAGATGGCGAAGGACACCGTCGGGTCTTCCCCCTCGATCACCTACTTCCACGCCCCGCCGATCATGATCGCGGACGTGGTGTGAGGAGACGGCGATGGGGATGCCAAGGAATGTGAAGGACGAGTTGAAGGCGATGGCCGAAGGGTTCCGCTGGGGCCGACGTCCGCTGGTCCCTCGTTCCGCGGAGGAGCACGCGAAGCCGAAGGTAGACCGCGTGTTCCCGTCGGACTGGGCTCGGACCGACGCCGGCGTTGCGGCGAGGCAGGTGCTCCTGAAGGGGGCGATGCATCCCATCGTCCGGAACGAGCTCACCCTCCGCGTGTTCGGCCGAGACAACCTCGAAGGTATCGATCCGCCGTTGATCTTGTACTCGAACCACTCGAGCCATCTGGACGCGACGCTGATCATGTGCACACTGCCCGATTCGTGGCAGGCCAAGACCGCGGTGGGAGCGGCGCGCGACTACTTCTTCGACGTGTGGTGGCGGCAGGCGTTCACGGCGCTCGTCTACGGCGCGTTTCCGATCGACCGCGCCCGCGGCGCGAAGGGTGCCGTGGACAAGGCACGCGAGCTCTTGTCCGAAGGGTGGAGCATCGTCGTGTTCCCGGAAGGCACGCGCTCGGCCGACGGCCACCTGCAGCGGTTCCGCCACGGGGCCGCCCGGCTCGCATTGGAGACCGGTGCCGGCCTCGCGCCCCTCGCGATCGTCGGAGCGTTCCAGGCGATGCCGAAGGGCCGGTTCTGGCCCCGTTCCGGAAGACCTCCCGTCACCGTCAGGTACGGCGAACCCTTCTGGCCGTCAGAGGGACAAACGCATCAGGAGCTGTCGCTGCGGATGACGCAGGCGGTGACGCAGCTGTTCAACGAGGAACGCACGACCTGGTGGGAAGCGCTGCATCGAGCGCAGCGCGGCGAGACCCCTTCGCTCGTGGGCCCCCAGGGCCCTGACTGGCTCAGGCGGTGGGAGGGGTCGCGCCCCGTCGGCCGCAAGGGTCCCGCCAAGGTCTGGGAGTAGCCCGATGCCGAGAACCGGGGGTGCGGAACGGCGCACGACCCTCGTCGAGGAGGCGATCCGGCAGTTCGGTCGCGAGGGCTACGGCGGTGCGAGCCTCGACGACATCGCCGGCGCAGTCGGCGTCCGCAAGCAGACACTCCTGTACTACTTCCAGACCAAGGACGCGCTGCTGGAGGCGTGCCTCCAGGCTGCGGGGATCCGGCTGGCGGAGGTGATCGCAGAAGCACTCGAAGGGAAGGAGGGGTATTGGGATCGGGCCGAGGCCGTGATCCACTCGGTATTCGATCTGGCAGCGGAATGGCCGGAGTTCCCGATGTTCATCAGGGAGGCGGGCCGGCTCGGCCCGCTGGCCTTCGAGCGCTTCGCGGATGTGCTCGATCCGCTCCGGCGACGTGCGGTCGACTTCCTCCGGGCGGGGATGGATGACGGGCAGGTTCGCAAGCAGGATCCCGCGATGCTTCTGTTCACGCTCTACACGGCGGTCGTCGGCTCCCTCACCGAAGCGAGCGTCCTGAACGCCGTGGTCGGCGCGGACAAGAGCCGCGCGTCACTTCGACGACGCGAGAAGGAGGTGGTCGCGTTCGTCCGCGCGGCCCTCGAACCGGTGGGAGAGCGATAGCTCGCGACGGCTGCGATGAGCGACGCGACGATGATCAGGTCAGCGCCCAGAACTCGCCGACCAATCCGATCGAGTCGAACACCGTCTGCGCCTCGTTCGGGGTCTTCCGTGCCCAATCGGGAGAGAGTCGGTCCTCATACCACGCCTTCGCGAGCCGCCACCCCTGATCCGGCGTGAGCGTCGCTCCCATCGAGTTGCCCCGGCGTTCGCTCCAGCGCATCACGTGCTCTTCCGACCGGAAGAGGAGCATGCTCGCTCAGGTGGAGCCGATGTCGTCCCACCAGTGCGCGGCGGGGACGGCGAAATGGATCACGCCTTCGGCCGGTGACTCGAGCACACCATCGCGGACCTGGAGGGAGAGCGACTCGGCGCAATCCGGGCAGAACGTATCGATCCGGGCTTCGGTCCCGAGGCAGGCCGCGATCCCGAGCGCATCCCAGATGCAGTTCCCCCAGTAGTCCCGGGCCGCCGTTCGTACCGAGAACGGCGTAGGGATCGCCGAGAAGGGGTTGGCCATCCAGACGTAAGGCGTCCCCGGGGCGAGAACCAAGACGTGCGCATCGGCGAGTCGCCGCAGCGAGTCCTCGACGGTTGACGTGCCGACGCCGAGGGTCCGGGCGATCTCCGGCGGAGCGGGAGGACGTCCGTCGTCGACGAATCCCCGGTACACGGCGAGCCGAACGTCGCGGTCGAGGGTGACGACGTCGCCGGAGGCGACCATGTTGCCTAGGAGTAGAACTCGACGACGAGGCGCTCTTCGAGGGTCACCGGGAGTGGGATCTCGTCCCGTTCCGGACTCCTCGTGAAGGAGCCCTTGATCTCGTCCTTGTTTCGATAGAGGTACGCCGGAGGCTCGGGCGTGATCTGGATCGCTTCGCGCACCAGGATGAAGTTCCGAGCCTTCTCCGAGAGGCTGATCTCCTGACCGGGCTTCACCTGGGCGCTGGGGACGTCGATCCGCTTCCCGTCGATGAGCACGTGGCCATGGGACACGAGCTGCCTGGCCTGATGGATCGTGAGCGCGAACCCCAGTCGGAAGATCACCGCATCGATCCGGCTCTCCAGCTGACGGAGCATCTCCTCGCCCGTCACGCCCATCGAGCGGTGCGCCTTCTCGTAGTAGGTGCGCATCTGCCGCTCGCCGACCGCGTACATCGCCCGCATCTTCTGCTTCTCCACGAGGCGGGTCTGGTACTCGGAGATCCGCTTGCGCCCGCGACCGTGCATGCCGGGCGGATAGGGCCGCTTGTTGGCAGGACAATTCGGGCGCCCGCACAAGGGGGCGCCCACACGTCTGCACATGCGGTGCTTGGGTCCGATCTTGTCCATCGAGGTTGGTCAGATTACCAGAGGGCTGTGCGCGGTCCCCTGCCGATAGGCTGCGCCGCCGTGGATGACCTGCGGGAACGCGCGATCGGATGCCTCCTCGGGCTGGCGCTCGGCGACGCCCTGGGGGCGCCGTTCGAGTTCCGACGACGCGACGAGATCCCCCGCCCCCTTCCCGCGTTCGAGCTGGGGTGGATGGGGCTCGATCCGGGACACTGGACCGACGACACGGCGATGGCACGCAACCTCTGCCGGTCGCTCGCGGAGCACGGACGGCTCGATCCAGGAGACGTGCTGCGACGTCATCTCGATTGGCTGGCGACCGATCCTCCTGACATCGGGACGCTCACCAGGCGGGTGTTGAGCCGCATCCGGGACGGGGTCCCGGATGCGGCGGCGCGATACGTCGCGGAACGAGGACCGGAGGTCG
>JBKKAE010000353.1:0-7692 GCA_046714835.1 Actinomycetota bacterium
CGCCTTCCGACCCATGGGACCAGCTATGCGGGTGTCGGGCTTCAGAGCCTCGAAGACGCCGGCGTTCGCGACCGCGTCGTGTTCTACCCCTAGGAGTCGCAGATCACCCTGCCGCGGCTCCTTGCGGAAGGCAGACGACTCGACCTTGCCTTCCTCGACGGCAACCATCGGTTCGAAGGCGTGCTGCTCGATCTCTTCTACGCAGGTCGGCTCCTCAAGGAAGGCGGCGTGATCTTCGTCGATGACGCACATCTTCCCGGTGTCGGGAAGGCCATCAAATTCTGTCTCAAGAACTTGGGCTGGATGAGCGAGGGCCGAGGGGACGAAGACGGTCACGGATGGATGGTTCTCCGAACAGGTTCCCACGAGGCGTTCGTGCGTCCCTTCGCTGACTTCGTGGACTTCTGAGGAGTCCGGTCGAACCAAGGGACCACCCAGGAGAGCGCCGGTTAGACTCGCGCTCCATGAGCTCGTTCCGGGTCGATCTGCGTTCCGACACGGTCACGAAGCCGTCCGAAGCGATGCGCCGCGCCATGGCCGAGGCCGAGGTCGGCGACGACTGGTACGACGACGACCCGACGGTGAACCTCCTGCAGGAACGGTGCGCGGAGGCGGTCGGCAAGGAAGCCGGCGCGTTCGTCCCCACGGGCACGATGGCGAACCAGATCGGGGTGAGATTGCTCTTCTCCGGGCCCGGCCACCTGGTGGCGGCGGCGGCCGGGCTCCACGTGACGAGCGTGGAGGTGATGACGGCCGCGGCCCTCGCCGGGATCGCCTACCGCACGGTCGACGCAGGCTCACGCGGATGGATCGACGCCGAGCAGGCCGCGCAGCTCCTCGAGCCCGATGACTTCTACGACGTCGAGGTGATCGACCTCCTGAGCGTCGAGAACACGGTCGGGGGTGTGGGCGGGCGGGTCATGCCGCTCGAGGAGCTCCGTGCGGTCCGCAAGGTGGCGGACGACGCCGGTGTGCCCATCCACCTCGACGGCGCCCGGATCTTCAACGCGGCGGCCGCCGCCGACGTCGATGTGGCCGAGATCGCCGCCGAGGTGGACACGCTGATGTTCTGTCTTTCGAAGGGACTCGGCGCGCCGATCGGGTCCGTCCTGTGCGGTCCGGCCGACATGGCGCGCGAGGCTCGCCGCCTGAAGATCCTCTACGGGGGCGCCTGGCGGCAGGCGGGGATCGTCGCGGCCGCGGGCCTGATCGCTCTGGAGGAAGGGCCGAAGCGCCTCCACGAGGACCACGGGCGTGCCCGGCGCTTGGCCGAGGGCGTCGCGGAGGCGCTTCCCGGCTCCGTGGACCTCGAACAGGTCGAAACGAACATGGTCCTCGTCGACACCGAGGCCGTGGGGCTGCCGATGCTCGACACGCTCGACCGGCTGGCGGCTCTCGGGGTGGGCGTGACCCACTCCGGCGGCAAGATCCGGATGGTCACGCACCTCGACGTGGACGATGCGGGCATCGAGATCGCGCTGGACGCGTGGCGCGGGCTCGCTTCAGAGACGACCAAGGAAGGACAGGGCACGTGATGGCGCTGTTCTCGAAGAACTATCCGCCGGAGATCGCCACGCGCATCCCGCCGGGCCAGCGGCTGGTCAAGACCTGGCCGGTCCTGCACTACGGGCCGATCCCGACCTTCGACGGGCAGAACTGGGACCTCGAGCTGACTGGTCTGGTCGAGAACCCGGTCACGCTCTCGTATCAGGAGCTGCGGGCGCTGCCGAACGTGGACGTCCCCGCGGACATGCACTGCGTGACGGGCTGGACGACGCTCGACAACACCTGGCACGGCGTGTCCTTCCGGACCCTGAAGGACCTCGCGAAGCCGACGGCCGAGGCCAAGTGGGTGATCACCCACTGCGAGTACGGCTACACGTCGAACCTCTCGCTCGAGGCGATGGACGACGACGACGTCCTGGTCGCGTGGGCGAACGGCGGACAGGATCTCGAACCCGAGCACGGATGGCCGCTCCGGCTCGTGGTACCGAAGCGCTACGCGTGGAAGAGCGCGAAGTGGCTCACGGGTCTGGAGTTCGTCGACAAGAACAAGCGGGGGTTCTGGGAGGTCCGCGGCTACCACACGCACGCGGAGCCGTTCGGAGAGGAGCGGTACTCCTACCAGGAAGGCCCCAGGGCTGAGCTCGAACCCTAGCCTTCCCGCAGGCTGTGCAGGTGGGCGATGTCGGCCCGCTGGCGGTCGGCATCGCCGGGCGTCTCGAGCATCCACGGGACGGAACCGATCAGCGGATCGTTGACCAGCGCGCGCCACCCCTCGGGGCCGATCTGCCCCTCACCGATGTCGGCGTGACGGTCCCGCCGGGCACCGCGTTCGAAGACCGAGTCGTTGGCGTGGACGAGGCCGAGCCTCGAGGCGAGCCCTCGCCCACGGAGCTCGTCTGACAGGGCGGCGACTCCGACGGGGTCGTCCAGCGGCACCCCGGCCGCGAACAGGTGCGCGGTGTCGAGACAGAGGCCGAGGCGATCGTCGGCGACCTCGACGAAGAGCTCCTCCGCCTCACGGGGGAGCGATGCCACCGCGCCGCTCGTGCCCGCCATCAGCTCGGCCACCACGCGAACCTTGCCCGTCTCCTGCACGGCGAGCCGGTAGCTCTCTGCGGCGATCCGCACGGCGACGTCGCGGTCCTGTGCGCCGCCCGCCCCGGTGTGCACGACCAACATGTCGACGCCGAGTGTGTCGCACGCCTGGACCGTCTCCACCAGGAGCTCACGGGTACGGCGGAGCGTCGTCGGATCCCACGACGCGACGTTCCCCACGTAGGACAGATGGGCCACACAGGGCCGGAGCCCGCTCGAGGCGAGCGCCTCGCGGAACCGCTGCGCCTCGCCGTCGTCGAATCGCGGGCCCGCCCAAGACCTGGGGTTCGAGATAAAGATCTGGAGGCAGTCCGCATCCCGCGCGGCCGCCTCTTCGATCGCCCCTTCGATGCCAGTCTGCCGGCGCCGGACGTGGGCGCCGAGGATCACGCGTGATAAACGGTGACCGTGGAGCCGTACCGGATCCGGGTGCCCGCCCCCGGGATCTGGCTCACGACGTTGTTGCCGCTGCTTCCCGGGACCGGAAGGGCGGTGAGCTCGAGACCGTGTTGCTCCGCGAGGGCCCTCGCCCCTTCCACGCTCATCCCGAAGAAGTTGGGGCAGTCGAAGTACTCGGGTCCGATGGACACGGTGAGCACGACCGTTCCGCCGGGCTGGAGCTCGGTGCCGGCTGCAGGATCCGTGTCGATCACGTTCCCACGAGCGACCTGCGTCGAGAAGGTCTCCTCGATCAGGACCTCGAAACCTTTCGCGCCGAGCGCCGTCACCGCCTTGTCCTGAGCCATGCCCCGGACGTCCGGGATCGGCACAGGCCGTGGTCCGTCGCTCACGACGAGCGAGACGGTCGAGCCCTTGGGGATCCGACCGTTCTCGGGCTGCTGTGAGATCACGTGATCGAGCGGAACCCGTTCGTCGTAGCGGCGGTTCACTTCGCCCACTCGAAGGCCGGCGTCCCTCAGAGATCGTTTCGCCTTCCTCACCGGCTTCCCCTTCACGGAGGGAACGGCGACCGGCGGCGGCCCCTTCGACGGCACGATCGTCACCTGTGTGCCCTGGTCGCGAGTGGCACCGGCCGGCGGATCCACTGCCCAGACCCGACCTTCCGGGACCTGCATGTCGAATCTGCCGCTGGCGACGACGACCTGGAAACCGAGCGCCCTCAGCCGGTCACGTGCGGCGTCGACCGGGTCCCCGGTGACTTCGGGGATGACCGCGGTGTGTGGGATCGCGTACGTCCACGTCCCCCAGGCGACCCCCGAGAGCAGCCCGACCAGGAGGATGGCCCCGACGATCCGCTTGAGGATCCGCCGCCGTTTCCGGTGGCGTTCCATCCGAGGGATCGAGCCGGTCTCCAATCGGACACCGACCTCCGTGGTCTCACCGCCCTCGACGGTGACCGATGGGATGTGCTGGACGATCGAGGAGAGCCGGGGCGCCGCGGGGAGTTGGTGGGCGATCGCATCGAGATCCATGCGCATCACGTCGGCGGACTCCGGCCGAAGCTCGCGGTCACGGTCCGTGGCGGCCGCCACGAAACCGTCGAGCTCTTCCGGCAGGTCCGGCAGGAGCGAGGAGGGGGCGGGCACGCGATCGGACAGGTGTTTGTACGCTACCGCCATCGCCGTCTCGCCCGTGAACGGGAGCTGCCCGGTGAGCAGCTCGTAGGCCACGATCCCGAGCGAGTACAGGTCACTCCGCGGATCGGCGGGCTCGCCGCGGATCTGCTCGGGAGCGAGGTACTGGACGGTGCCGGTCACGGCGCCGGCCTGTGTCACCCGGCCGTCCGCGTAGGCTCGCGCGAGCCCGAAGTCGGCGACCTTCACGACCCCTTCCTGCGTCACCAGCAGGTTCTCGGGCTTCATGTCTCGGTGGACGAATCCCTCGTGATGTGCATGCCCGAGCGCGAGGAGCGTCTGGCGGAGGATCTCGGCTGCCTGCGCCGGCTCCATCCGTCCCTGCTCGTTCAGGAGATGCCGGACGCTCGGCCCGCGCACGTACTCCATGACCATGTAGTAGACGCCGTCCACGGCGCCCCAGTCGTAGACGTTGACGATGTTCGGGTGGGCGAGGCCCGCGGCGGCGCGGGCCTCGCGCCGGAACCGGTCGACGAACGCGGGATCGCCTGCGAGGGAGCGATGGAGCACCTTGATCGCGACCTCGCGTGCGAGCACGGCGTCATGGGCGCGGAAGACCTCGCCCATGCCCCCCGCGGCGATACGTTCCACCATGTGATAACGGCCGTCGAGGGTGACGAAAGCCTGCCCTCCACCGTGCGGGGGCGCCGGTTGCGTGATACTCCTTGCGATGGTGCTCTCCTCCCTAGGGAAGCGCTCAAGGGGCAGGTCGAGCGCGTCCGGCGCATCGTAACGCCGGAGGGGGATCCAACCGTGGAAGCTGGGGAAACTCCGTCCGGAGGGCTCGGCGCAGAGCTCGATCGCATCGAGGCCGCCGTCGACGCGGGAGACACCGATCTGCGCCGGCTCGGCTTCTGGCGGGTGGTCGCCCTCGTCAAGCGAGACGACGATCTGATCGAGCCGTACGCCGAGCAGGTGGGCCGGATCGATGCGGAGGCGTTCCGCGCTCGGGTGAGGTTCCGGATACCGGTGTGGATCGGGAACGCGCTGCTGCTCGGTCTCGTCGGACTGGGTGTCGCGGCCGTCGTCCTGGCTGTGAGGAACGCGAACGCGGCCTCCGGCCAGCCTTCTGACGTGGAGCTCTTCTCGGGACTGGCGTTGCTCCTGGCCGCCGGGGCCTGGACGGTGGGTCTTCATTCCCCCACGCACTGGGTGGTCGGCCGGCTGGTCGGCATCCGGTTCACCGACTACTTCCTCGGGGGACCGCCACCGCCACGCCCGGGTCTCAAGACCGACTACGCAACGTATCTCCGAGCCGATCCGACCGGTCGCGCCCTGATGCACGCGTCGGGAGCGATCGCGACCAAGCTCGCGCCGTTCCTCTCCTTGATCTTCGTCTCCACCGCCGACGCGCCCTCCTGGGCCCGTCTCACGCTGCTCGGGATCGGGGTGCTGCTGATCGCGACGGATGTCCTTTTCAGCACGAAGACGAGCGATTGGAAGAAGGTCCGAAGAGAGCTCGGTGTCGCCAGAGCACGGCGACGAGCGACCGGGTGAGCCGCTCGCCCGCTCGCCGCCCTCAGCCACCAATCGGATACCCTCGACGTGCACGGGGAGCTCGGAGATGGCCGGGCTGAGAGGCGGGACGATCCCGCGACCCGCAGGACCTGAACCGGACAATGCCGGCGGAGGGAGCATGGCCAGATTGGATCCGAGGATCCTCGGCGTCTACGTGGTGACCTCCGGACCTTCCGTGGCGGGTCGCAGCCACGGAGCGATCGTGTCCGCTGCCGTCAAGGGTGGTGCGACGGCGGTGCAGCTGCGAGCGCCGGAGCTCATCGATGAGGAGCTCCTACCGCTCGCGATGTCATCGACCCAGTCGTGCGCCGAGGCGGGCATCCCACTCCTCGTGAACGACCGCGTCGAGGTCGCGGTGAACGCCGGAACCGCCGGCGCGCACGTCGGCCAGGGCGACGACCCCGCGACCGCTCGAGGACGCCTTGGGCCCGAGCGGATACTCGGGGTGAGCGTGGCGAACGCGGAGGACGTCTGGGTGGCGGAGATGGCGGGCGCGGACTACCTCGGCGTGACCGTGTGGGCCACCGGGACCAAGCCGGAAGCCGTCCCCATCGGATTGGATGGGCTCCGTGACATCGCGGCCGCGACGGCGCTACCCCTGGTCGGGATCGGGGGCATCCACGTGGGCAACGCGCGCGAGGTGCTGGCGGCGGGGGCGACGGGCATCGCCGTGATCGGCGCCGTCGCGGCCGCCGAGGAACCGGCCGAGGCGGTCCGCGAGCTGCGGGCGTTGGTGGACGCCTTTCGGGAGGAGCGATCCAGATGAGCGACGAGCGCATCGAGCAGCAGACCGGGAAGGTGACCGCGGAGCTCTTCGAGCAGGTCATCCTCCGTCGACTTGGTGCGAAGGACGACCACGTCCTGGTGGGTCCCCAGCACGGGGTCGACGTCGGCGTCGTCCGGGTCGCCGGGGGAGTCGCCATGGCGCTCACGGCCGATCCGGTCTTCATCGTCCCCGCCTACGGTTGGGCGCGGGCGGCCTGGTTCGCCGTGCACATCCTGGCCTCCGACGCCTCCACGAGCGGGCTCCCCCTTCGCTGGATGTCGGTCGACCTCAACCTCCCGCCGGCGACATCGGATGAGGACCTCACGGCTCTCTGGGAAGGGTTCCACGCGACCTGCGCCGATCTCGGCATCGCGATCGTGACCGGACACACGGGGCGCTACGACGGATGCGCGTGGCCCATGGTGGGCGGGGCCACCTGCATGGCGCTCGGCCCGTCGGACGCGTACGTGACACCGACGATGGCTCGTCCCGGCGACGCGGTCGTCGTCACCAAGGGTGCCGCGATCGAGACGACCGCGCTGTTCGCTGCGACCTTCCCCGACCGTCTGACCGCCGGGGTCGGTGAGGAGACCGTGAGGGCCGCAGATGCTTTGTTCGAGTCGATGACCGTGGTCCCCGAGGCGGTCCTCACCCGCGAGTTCGGACTGCGCGACGCGGGCGTCACATCGATGCACGACGCGACCGAGGGCGGCGTCATCGGCGGGTTGCTCGAGGTCGCCGCCGCGTCGAACAAGGGGATCCGGGTGGACCGAGACGCGATCCCGATCCGTACCGAGGTGGCCGCGGTCTGCGACCACGTCGGGATCGATCCGTACACGGCCATCAGCGAAGGCACCCTCATCGCCACCGTGGTCCCCGATCGCGCCGATGCCTACGTCGCTGCGCTTGCCGGGGCCGGGATCGACGCGGCTGTCGTCGGAGAGATCCTGCCGAGTGATGAGGGTCGGACGATGGTGATCGGAGGTCGTGAGGAGCCGCTCACCCATCCAGGGCTCGATCCGTTCTGGGGCGCCTTGGGAGCGGGGGCGGCGGACGCGGCCGCCGGCGCCGGCGCCGGCGCCGATACGGGCGCCGGTCGCTGTTCGCCCGGTTACCCTCATCGCGGCTATGTACCTGATCTGCGTGGGCGACGTGATGCTCTTTGTGCGCGTCGACGCGGGCGAGCTCGCCCGGGGAGGCGACGTCCATGGG
>JBKKAE010000354.1:0-9191 GCA_046714835.1 Actinomycetota bacterium
GGCGAGCCCGGGTGGGCCGTCGCGCTCGCCGACGAGCTCGGATCGCCGCTGCTCCGCTGGCAGAGCCGCGCCGCCCTCGCGGTCGCGGAGCGGCGGGTGAAGGGAGCGGCCTCCCATGCGGACGAGCACGCACGGGAGGCAGCCGAGATCATCGACACGATCGTTGAGGGGCTCTCGCCCGAGCGTGCCACGACGTACCTCGCCGCAGCGCCCGTGGTGGAGGCTCTCGACCTGGCTCGGTGATCGGTCCTCTCGAGGCCGACCTCGATGCGCGTCCTCGTGAGGGGGAGTGCCTGGCCGTGCGCGCCACCTGCGTGCGGCGATCTACGAGGTGAGGAGCCGCGGGTCCAGCTTCGTCCGTCCGGATCATGTTCGCGCAACAAGGTCTGATCCGTCTGGCCGAGACGAGGCTGGCCGACCGGCGATCGAGGAGCCGTTCGGGGCGCTCACCTTCCTCTCACGCGTAGCTCAGGACGCTCTCATCGCCCGGGTCGCAGGGTGGTCTCGACGATCGACCGGTCAGTCGAGAGAAGGAGGAGCAGCATGCGCCACATCATCAGGAAGGCCCGTGCGGCCCGTGCCTTCGTCATCCTCGCCCTCGCGGCGACGACGACGATGACGGGTCTGAGCACCGTCGCTCGGAGCCAAGCGGTCTCGCCGAGTGGAAGCTCGACCGGATGCAACGCCACAGCGTCGACGCCGATCCCGCAACCGACGCAAGCCGAGCTCGACGCGGCCGGCCTCGGCGACATCCCGCTGGCACCGGACTCGGCCCGGCGCGACCTGGTCGCCGAGCCGTTCTCGGACCCCACGGCCGTGACCAACCCCCTGTTCCCGATCGCCGAGCTCGACTCGGCCATCCTGAACGGCCGGGTCGACGGCGAGCCGTTCTACACGGAGACCACGCTGCTCCCGTTCACCCGGATCATCGAATGGACGCCGGGCCAGTGTGTGCGCGTGCTCGTCTCGCAGTACATGGCGTTCCTCGACGGGAAGCTGCAAGAAACGGCGATCGACCTGTACGCGCAGGCCGACGACGGGTCGGTGTGGTACCTGGGCGAGGACGTGTTCGACTACGACGCCGCGGGTCGGATCTTCACCACCGAAGGCACGTGGCACGCAGGCACCGAGGGGCCCGCAGCCATGATCATGCCTTCGGACCCGCAGGTCGGTGACGCGCACCGTCCCGAGAACATCCCCGGGAACGTGTTCGAAGAGGTGACGGTGACGAAGGTCGACCAGACCTTCGAGGGGCCCTCGGGCCCGGTCTCGGGTGGGATCGTGGGCACCGAGACCCATCAGGACGGCTCGCTCAGCGACAAGTGGTTCGCGCCTGGATACGGCGAGTTCCTGTCGACCGACGGCGCGGACATCGAGGCGTTGGCGTTGGCGTCGCCGACGGATCTCCTGGACGGCGGCGTGCCTGCCGAGCTGACAGCGATCTCGGAGGGTGCCGATCGCATCTTCTCGTCGCGGCTGGCAACGTCCGCGCAGTGGAGGAAGGCCGAGATGGTTGCGCGCGGCATGCTCGACTCGTGGAACACGTTCCGCGCAGGCGAGGTCCCGCCGCGGCTCGTGAAGCCGACCAGGGTGGCGCTGCGGGAGCTGGTCGCCCAGATCGAGTCCCGCGATCCCTCGAAGACCAGGGCGGCGGCGGTCGACGCCTCGTACGCGAGCATCAATCTCCAGCTCCGCTATCGGCCCGTGACCGAGGTCGACACGGTCCGGTTCGAGCTGTGGACCCGTCGCGCGCTCGTGCATGCGAGCGACGGTTCCCTCGGCGGCGTGAGGAGCGACCTGGTCACCATGGAGTGGATCCGTGATCGGTTCGTGCACACGGTCGATACCGTCACACGCACCAGCATCGACACGTTGGTTCGTGACCTGGGAACCGCCGTGGTCGATCACGACTTCGAAGCCGCGACGGACACCGCGCGCACCCTGCGGAAGCTCGTGGCAGGTCTCGTCTGAGCGGCGTCCATCGTCTGTCGGTGGGCCCTCTCGGGGCCCACCGGCGTCATCCACTCGTCCCATCCTCGAGGCTCCACCACCTCGTATGGGAGTCGAGGCCCTAGGGCGTGGGGTTGGCGGCGACCTGACGGTCGAGCCACAGAGCCCACGCGGGGAGCACGATCACACTGCCCACGGCCGCGATCAGCTGGAACACGATGTCGACCTCGAAGAGCAACCCGAGCACCCCGATCAGGAACAGGACCCCTAGTACCTGCGAGATCTGTCCCCACGGTCGCGACAGCAGCCGCGACCCTGAGACGAGGCTCGGGATCACCAGCATCCCCAGACTGGCGAGAAGGAGCGCTCCCACGAGCAACCAGGCGCTCGCGCCGCCGATCATCTCCAGGGCGCGGTGCTGACTGATCGTCTGTCGGGCGCGTACTTGCATTCGCAGATGGCGGGGTCGATGGCGACGCGCTTCGCACCGATGTAGGCGAGTTGCGAGATCACGCCGATGCCGGCGGTGAAGCATGAGGTGGTCTCGTCGGAGCTCGCCGGCTCTGTTCCGATCACCGGCCAACGATACCGGTTCCACCTCGAGGCGTTCGAGAACGGCTCACGGCGGATCGAACGGAGGAGGTACGCAGGCCGAGGGTGGCGAACGACGTGAGCGTCACGACCGCCAGTGTCACCGATGGCAACCCCAGCACCGCGCCGACGGCGACGATCAGCAAGCGGCCGTCGCGCCCGCCGAGGAGTACTCCGAGTCGCCGCTCCGGCGCCCGAGGCAGGCCGAGCGCGACGATGCGGTCCTTGGAGGCCATCGACAGCAGGGCCCCGGCGGTGGCGCCGACCGTGAGGACGAGGGTCACGGGATCGGACGAGCTCGCGAGCGCCCATACGCCCAGGCCCGCCACGATCGCCGCGTCGCCCACGCGGTCGAGGAGGCCGTCGAGCAGCGCTCCCGACGGATGCGCCCGGAGCTGAAGACGAGCGATCTCGCCGTCGACCCCGTCGATCACCGACGTGAGGTGCACGAGGATCCCGCCGGCGATCCCGTACCCGAGCCCGAGCGACACGGCCGCGACGGCGCCGAGCAGGAGCGCGACGAACGACACCATGTCGGGGGAGAGCCGGAGCGGCGCGAGCGCCATCGAGATCCTCGTCGAGATGGGGCGGTTGAGATGCCGGGAGACCGGACCGTCCCCGTCCTTGGCCAGGGATCGCCTGAGCAGATCGCGCGCAACGCCGACGTCGCTCGGCGTGTCGATGTCGTGCCACCACGTGGTCGCGGGAAGGGGGATGGCGATCAGGGGCTCGGCCGCGGCGAGCTCCGACACGGCACCGGATAGGGAAGCGTCGCCCGTCTCCGCGGCGACCCGTTGGTACTTGAAGATCCGGCCGGGGAGCACGAACGCGCCGCAGTCGATCGACCGATCCGGCAGCGCCTTGCCGAACGCGAGTGCCTTGCCGCCGTCGATCCGGACCCGGGTGCCTTCCTCCCAGGCGGGTGGCGCCGGCCCGTCGTCCACGAGGACCGCGGGACCACCGAGTTCCATCAGCTGGTCAAGGGCGCCGTCGCCGAAGACGTGATCGGTCGTCACCAGCACGAAGAGATCCTCGTCTTCGACGAACGGCTCGGCGGCGGCGAGCGACGCTCCGTTGCCCGCCTCCCATCCCTGGGCCAGCACGGCCCGGACGCGACCCGGCACCATCGTGTTCACGATGGTTGCGACCGGACCCGCGTGGTAGCCGACGACCACCACGACCTCCTCTACACCGACGGCGAGGAGCCCGCGGACCGCCCGTTCGACGAGCGTGATCCCGCCCAAACGGGTCAGCGCCTTCGAGCCGTTCCGGGTTACGTCGCTGAGCCGCTGCGACCGGCCGGCGGCGAGCACCACGCCTACCCGCGGACGCGCCAGGGTCGCGCCGGCCTCGCGGCGCACGTCGGACAGCTGATCGGAAGCTCCTTCGTGCACGCCCGGCCCCCTCTTCGTCTGTGGAGGGTATCCGGAGGAGCCCGTATCGAGCACGCTGATAGGTGGGAGAAGCCCTACACAGCGCATCCTCGAGGACCGTTAGGCGGCGGGCGATGTGTCCTTCGCCCAGGCGTTCGATCGTGTGCTCAGCCCGACCGCAGGCGCAGGAACCCGCCGAGGTGGTCGGGCTGGACGCTGAGCGAGACCCCCGACGCCGCCGCCGCCTGTCGCATCGTCTCCATCGACCCCTCGTTGGGCTCCCCGTAGATCTCCCACCCTCGAGGTTCCAGGTACCGGTACGCGGCCGCCACTCGCTCGTCCACGCCCTCGAAGTGGAGGTCCATGGACTCCGCGTCGGAGAAGGCGTGGAGGAACGACACTTCGGACGCCTGGATTCCGAAGTGACTGATGAAGACCACTGGCTCCCGGGCGTCTCCGTCCGCCGGCCGATCCTGGCCTTCTTCGTGCTCGTCGCGAGCATCGTAGGCTGCTCGCGAATCCGGAGAGGATCGCCGCGGGGACGGCCCGCGCCTCCCGAGGAGTGGTGGACCGAGTGCCGACACCGGAGACCCGCTACGCCAAGACCGCCGACGGGGTCCACATCGCCTATCAGGTGGTGGGCGACGGACCGGTCGACATGGTCTTCGTGATGGGATGGGTCACGAACATCGAGGTGATGTGGGACGACCCCGGCTTCGCCCGGTTCCTGGATCGCCTGGCGTCGTTCTCGCGCCTGATCCTGTTCGACAAGCGCGGGGTCGGTCTCTCCGACCGGGTGCCGGAGGACCGGCTCCCCGACCTCGAAACGCGCATGGACGACGTGCGTGCGGTGATGGACGCCGTCGGATCGGGGCGGGCCGCGGTCTTCGGCGTCTCCGAGGGCGGCCCGATGTCGATGCTGTTCGCCGCGACCTACCCCGAGCGCACGATCGCGCTCGTCCTGTACGGCACGGTCGCCGACTTCACCGCCCGAGCGCCCGTGTACAAGGAGGACTCGGCCGCCTACCTCGCCCGCATGGAGGAGACGTGGGGCAGCCTCGAGTACGCGCGGGGCGAGATCGCGGACTGGGCTGCGCCCGGTCATGAGTCGGACGAACGGTTGGTCGCGTGGCTCGCGTCGTACATACGGAAGTCGGCCAGTCCGGGAGCGGCGGTGGCCCTCGAGCGCATGAACGGCCAGATCAACGCCACCCATGCGCTCCCGTCGATCCACGTGCCCACGCTGATGATCGCCAGGGAGGGGGACCTCGACTTCCGCATCGACCAGGTGCGGGACACGGCGAGCCGCATCGCCGGTGCCACGCTCGTCGAGCTCCCGGGGACCGAGCACTTCCCCTGGATCGGCGCCCAGGACGAGATCCTCGACGAGGTGGAGCGGTTCGTCGTCGCGCTCGGTGAGGTCGAGGCGGAGCTCGACCGGGCGCTCGCGACGGTGTTGTTCACCGACGTCGCGGGATCCACCGAGAAGGCCGCCGAGCTCGGCGATCGGCGCTGGAAGGCCTTGGTCGAGGAACACCACCGGCGGGTGCGCGGCCAGCTCGCCCGATACCGGGGCGTGGAGGTCGACACGGCGGGTGACGGCTTCTTCGCCACGTTCGACGGGCCCGCGCGGGCGGTCCGGTGCGCGAAGTCGATCGTCGACGCCGTCGCCCCGCTGGGCATCGAGGTCCGCGCGGGCGTACACACCGGCGAGGTCGAGACGATCGATGGCAAGGTCGGCGGGATGGCCGTGGTGATCGGCGCCCGCGTCGGCGCGTCTGCCGGCCCGTCGGAGGTGCTGGTCTCGCAAACGGTGAAGGATCTCGTCGCGGGCAGCGGGCTCGCGTTCGAGGACGCCGGCGAACACGAGCTCAAGGGTGTCCCAGACCGTTGGCACCTCTTTCGCGTGACCGGCTGACCCAAGTCGCGGGAGCAGACCCCACCTTGCACGCCGGTGCCGCGCGCCGGAGGATGCAGCCGTGACGGTTCCTCCGGACACCAGGTTCGCCTACAACGGCGACTTCGGGCTCGCGTACCAGGTCCTCGGCGACGGGCCGACCGACCTCCTGTACCTCCCGGGATGGGTCGGCAATGTCGAGGCCAACTGGCTCGCGCCGGATCATGCGCGCTTCCTCGAGCGCCTCGCGTCGTTCTCGCGGCTGATCGTGATGGATCGCCGCGGCAACGGGTGCTCCGACCGGCTGTCGCCGGGACAAGCGATCACGCTCGAGGAGGGGGTTGACGACCTGAAGACCGTTGCCCGGGCGGCGCACAGCTCCCATACCGCTCTGTTCGGTGTCCAGGAGGGAGCCTTCTACGCGATCGTCGCGGCTGCGCTGCAGCCCGAGCGGTTCGACCGATTGATCCTCTTCGGCGCCGCTCACACGTGGCGCCGGAGCGAGGAGGCGCCGTGGGAGTGGTCGGACGAACAGTGGGAGGACATGGCCGCGATCACCGGTGGTACGGCGCCGACGGAGCTCGCGCGGGGGTACATCCGGACCGCCCTCCCCTCCTATTCCGCCGACCCCGCCGCCGTCCGGCGCATGGCGATGCTGATCGCTCTCTCGCAGGGTCCGGGTGGCGCGATCAGCGAGATGCGCAAGCTCCTCGAGGTCAATCTGCGGGACCTGCTGCCCACGATCCGCGTCCCGACGCTCGTGCTCCATCGGACCGAGGATCCGGCCGAGCCGGTCGAGAGCGGGCGGTACCTGGCCGAGCACATCGAGGGTGCCACGTTCGTCGAGCTTCCCGGGCGGGACGCGCTGCCGTGGGTCGGGGAGACGGACCCGGTGCTCGAGGCGATCGAACGGTTCCTCACCGGCACGAGCACTGGGGCACGCGTGTCATCGACCCGGGCGCTGACGACGGTCCTGTTCACCGATCTCGTCGGCTCGACCGAGCGGGCGACCGAGTTGGGCGATCGCACCTACCGGGAGCTCATCGAACGACACCATCGCGCCGTGCGCGCCGAGCTCGCCCGTCACGAAGGTGTCGAGGTCGACACGGCCGGCGACGGGTTCTTCGCGACGTTCGAGGGCCCGGCCCGCGCGGTCGAGTGCGCACGCGCGATCCGCAACGCCGTGCAGGGATTGGGCATCCAGGTCCGCGCCGGCGTCCACACCGGCGAGGTGGAGACGATCGACGGCAAGGTCGGCGGGATCGGTGTGCACATCGGGTCACGAGTGGCGGGAGCCGCGGGACCATCGGAGGTGCTCGTCTCCCAGACCGTGAAGGACCTCGTGGCAGGTAGCGGACTCATGTTCGAGGACGCGGGCGAGCACGACCTCAAGGGCGTCCCGGACCGCTGGCGCCTGTACCGGGTGGTGGCCTGATGGGCAGGCTCGAGGGCAAGGTCGCCCTGATCACCGGCGCCGGCAGCGGGATGGGACGTGAGGCCTGTCTCGTGTTCGCGAGCGAGGGCGCGCGGATCGCGGCGATCGACGTTGACGCTCCGTCGCTCGAGGCGACGGCGGGCGCGGCCCGAGCCGCCGGCGGTGACCTCGTCACGTTCGTGACCGACGTGGCCGACGAGGGACAGGTGCGCGAGGCGGTGGCGGGGGCGGTCGAGCGTTTCGGCGCGCTGCACATCCTCTACAACAACGCCGGCGTCCTCTGGCGTGACCGGGACGTGAGCGTCCTGGAGACCGAGGAGGCGGTGTGGGACCGCGTGATGGCGATCAACCTCAAGGGGATGGTCTGGGTCGCCAAGCACGGCGTGCCGAAACTGATCGAGGCCGGAGGCGGCGCGATCGTCAATATCGGGTCGACGTCGGCATTACTGGGCGACACGAGCCCGCAGGACGCGTACACGGCCAGCAAGGGCGCGGTGATCTCGCTGACGCGGAACCTCGCGGTGCAGTTCGCACCGCACAAAGTCAGGGCCAACTGCATCCACCCGGGGTTCACCGACACCCCGATGCAGACGGTGCGCACCGCCGATGCCGCGTGGGTGGAGGCCGCGCGCGCGTCGATCCCCCTCGGACGGCTCGGGACCGCCCGCGACGTCGTCAACGCGGCGCTGTTCCTCGCCAGCGACGAGGCCGCCTACATCACGGGCATCGAGCTCGTCGTCGACGGCGGCAGCATGGTCGTCTGACGGAGGTTGATCGATCCGGGACGCGGAGGAGTGTGACGCAGCTCACTGCGTTCCCGGGAAGCATATGCTAGACCATATGCTATGCTCCACATCGTGGCCCGGAAGCAGGTCCTCGTCCAGCTCGACGACCGGATCGTGGAGCGGCTCGACCGCCTCACGGGGCCGCTGAACGCGAGCCGGAGCGACCTGATCCGGCGGGCTGTCAACCTCTGGCTGGATGCGCTGAGCGAGGCCGAGGCGGACGTGCGGTACGCGGATGCCTACCGGCGGATCCCGGACGATCTCGAGGAGCACGAAGCGTGGGAAGCGCTCCAGCTCGAGACCTGGCCGGAGTGGTGAGCGGGTGGAGCGCGGGGACGTGTTCTGGGCGAACCTCCCGGGCCCCGCGGGCAGACGCCCGGTGGTGATCGTCTCCCGTTCCGAGGCCGTCCGGGTCAGGGCGCTCGTGACGATCGCTCCCGTGACGAAGACGATCCGCCGCATCGCGAGCGAGGTCCCGCTCGGACGCGAGCAGGGTCTGCGGATCCGATCCGTGGCCAACTGCGATTCGTTGAAGACGGTCTCGAAACGCAGGCTCACGAAGCGGATCGGCTCGCTCGACTCCCACAAGCTCGTGGCGCTCGACGACGCGCTCCGATTCGCCCTCGGCATCCGCACCTGACCCGGGGTTGGCGAGGAGCGCGGCCGACGGCCCCTAGGAACCGATCGCCGGAGTGGCGCATGATACGCGGATGGTCGGCGAGGGGCCTCCGGGCAGGGACGCGAGCACCGACGACCTCCACATCAGGACGTTCCTGATCGCGGACGTGCGCGGGTACACGCTCTTCACGCAGGAGCGAGGGGACGAAGCCGCAGGCAAGCTCGCGGCGAAGTTCGCGCGGATCGCCCGCGAGGCGGTGGAAGGCCGGGGTGGCAACCTCCTCGAGCTCCGGGGCGACGAGGCTCTCTGCGTGTTCGGTTCGACCCGGCAGGCGATCCGCGCGGCCGTCGACATGCAGGAGCGCTTCGTCGAGGAGACGCTTGCCGATCCCGAGCTGCCGCTCACTGTCGGGATCGGCCTCGACGCCGGTGAGGCGGTCGAGGTCGAAGGCGGCTACCGCGGTGGCGCGCTGAACCTGGCCGCCCGGCTCTGCGGGCAGGCCCAGGCCGGCGAGATCCTCGCGTCGCGCGAAGTGGCACAC
>JBKKAE010000355.1:0-5586 GCA_046714835.1 Actinomycetota bacterium
GGGGAAGGATCCGGCGCGACACGCCGGCCACGCTATCAGCGGTCTCAGCCGCCCCCTTCGGGGGATGCGCTCGGGCTCTCGCCCGGACTCCCTTCGCCGGGCGGAGCGCTCCCCCCTTCGCCGGGAGGCGGCGGAGCGACCACGACCGTCCCCTCCATCGTCGGGTGGACGTCGCAGCGGAAGTAGTACTCCCCCTCCGCGAGCGCCGGCACCTCGAACGGCTCCGTCAAGGGGCCGGGGAACGGCTCGAACGTGAAGAGCGGCTCACCGGAGGCGGTGTCGTCCTCGTAGATGGCGAGGTTGTGCGGCGCGGGGTCGCGGTTGTCGAACGTGAGCGGCGTGGGCGTCTCCGCCGGCAACGTCAGCTCAGCGGTGTCGAATCCCGTGTTCTCGGCGACCACCGTGAGCCCGCCCGCTCCCGGGGCCGCCGTGATCGTGCCGGTCATCGTGGTCGGATGGATCCGGCAGTTGAAGAAGTACTCGCCCTCCACTATCGGATCGACGCGGTAGGTCTCCTCGGCCGGCCCGGTGATGACGGCTCCGTCGAACAGGACAGGCGCCGACTCGTCCGCACCGTCGAAGATCTGCACGTTGTGGCCGACGCCGGGATCTTGGTTGTCGAACTCGAGATCGATCGGGGCGTCCGGTTTCACGGATAGGGCGTCGGTGGAGAAGCCGGAGCTCGCGGCGCCCTCGGGCGCCGCGAGCGTGACGTGGAACGGCTCCTCCTCCTCCTCGGGCGGGCCGATCACCGCGATGGCGATACCGCCGGCAAGCATCGAGATGCCTGCGGCGGCGCCCACGAACGCACCGAGTGCGGCCCCGGTCACCTGCTTACGGGATGCGACGAACGTCGCGACGGCCATGATCCCGACGGCGGCGACCAGCGCGATGGCCGTCGCGGCGTTCGGCTTGACTGCCAGCAACACCCGGGAGAACGTGTAAAGAACGACGCCGATCACGACGAGCGCGCCGACTGGGATCAAGATCGGAAGGAGGAGGCTCTCCCGTTCGTGGCCGTCGCTCATCGACGCATCCCGGCCCGGATCTCCCGCTCCACGTTGCGGAACTTGAGCGCGTCCCAGCCCTCGGTGGTCTCCTCGTGGCCCCAACGGAAGAAGATCACGGTGATGACGACCCACAGGATCATGCCGCCCACGAGCTTCATCACCAGTCCGGCGATCAGCTGGTCCGTGAGCGGGTCGATGCCCCAGATCCGGGGGAACGTGGCATAGATCGGATAGAGCGGCTCGGTGCCGAAGGTGAGGAACGACGCGGGGATCGTCGGCGCGAGCGACTGGAAGAAAAGGTAGATGAGCTGCCCCGGGCGCGACAGCGCCGGGAGCGGGGTCAGCGGTGACAGTACCGGCCACCACATCACGACCGCGGACCCGAGCAGCAGCGTGTGGAGCGAGAAGTGCGCGAGCTCGGAGCGAACGGAGAGTGACACCACCGCAGGCCAGTGGATGAACAACAGGAACCCGTTGGCGACCACGAGGGCCACGAGCGGCCGCGTGAGGAACCCCCACGCCACCTGGACGGGTGCCGGACGGAGCAGCGCGCGCCACATCCAGGCCGGCATCCCGGTGAGGAGCAGCGGGGCCGCCAGGAACGTGAAGAGCATGTGCTGGACCATGTGCATGCTGTACAGGTAGCTCTCCGCGAGGTCGTGGATGGGCCAGCCGGCCCCGAGCAGCAGCGCCGCGACACCGCCGAGGAAGCGATACCGCCGGCCCGGCTCGAGCCGCTCACCCGTCGCGAGCTCGTGGCGCTTCGCCGCGACCAGGTACGCCGCCGTCATCCCGCCCAACAGCACGAGGACCGAGGGGTGGATGTGGAAGGCGGGCAAGTCCATCAGAGGAAGACCCGGAACGAGATCAGCACGATGAGGTAGAGGACCGCGGCGCCAGAAAGCCCCATCACGAAGAAACGGGCGAAGCGCCGATCGTCGAACTTCAGGTGCATGAACCACAGGACGACCATCGCGAACTTGACCACCGCGAGGATGAACAGGGTCGGAATCAGGATGGACCCAGTCACCCCCGCGTAGGACGCGGCGACCTCAAGGGCCGTCAGGACCGCGAGGATCAGTCCGATCCGGACGTACTCCTTGGGACTCGGATGCGCGGCGCCGTGGGACTCCGCCGGCGTGGTCGCCTCCGGATCGACCGCGTGCCGTTGCTCAAGGGCCACCGGCGCCCCCGGGGTTCGGCGTCGGGACCAAGTACACCACCGTGAAGATCACGATCCACACGATGTCGACGAAGTGCCAGTAGAGGCCGACCATCTCGATCGGGAAGGAGGGATCGTCCGGGAGACGCCGAGCGTAGGACATCCCGAAGAGCGAGAGCAGCATCAGAACGCCGACCGTGACGTGGACCCCGTGGAACCCGGTCAGGACGTAGAAGGTCGTCCCGAATAGGTTCGTCGAGAGCCCGAGCCCCTCGTGCGCGAAGGCGGTGAACTCGTAGACCTGGCCTCCCACGAACGTCATGCCCAGCAGCGCGGTCGTGAGCAGCCATAGGCGCATCCGGCCCGTGTCCCGCTGTTGCGCGGCCGACAGCGCTAGCACCATCGTGAGCGAGCTGGCCAGAAGCACGAACGAGGACACGGACGTGTAGGGGATGTCGAACACGTCCGCCGGATAGGGGCCCACTTCGCTTCGTCCCCGGTAGAGCACGTAGGTGGTGATGAGGGCGCCGAACAACATGCATTCCGACGCGAGGAACACCCACATCGCGAGCTTCGTGTTCGACAGGCCGGTGGTGGTCTCTGGATGCGCGGAGCCGGGGTCCCCTCCGCGATCGATCGCGACGTCGGCCATCGCTACGCATCCCCCGAGGCGACGGATGGCTCCAACGCCCATGCGTACACGCCGACCAGCGTGACCAGGACGCCGGCGCCGAGGAGCCACCACGAGTAGATCACGCCGTAGCCGATGATCGGCATCCCGAGGGCAGCCACGAACGGCCAGTACGAGGGGCTCGGGAGATGGATGCCGTGCCCACCTCCGTGTCCCTCGGCCGGATGGCCGTCGGCCGCACCCGCCTGCGCCGGCACGAGCCTCCCCGTGCGCTCGTCCTCGACGTACTTGCGGTGCCAGAACTCATCCAGCGCGTGCACCGTCGGGATCTCATCGAAGTTGTGGATCGGGGGCGGCGACGGCGTCATCCATTCGAGCGTTCGTGCGTCCCACGGGTCGGCCACGTCGACGGGCTTCGCCTTCGCGTGGGTGATCACGACGTTCACGAGGAACACGAGGATGGACACCGCGATCAGGTAGGCCCCGATCGTCGAGATCTGGTTCCAGAACGTCAGGCCGAGCGACTCCGGGTAGGTGTAGGTGCGACGGATCATGCCCTGGAGACCGAGGATGTGCATCGGCCCGAACGCGAGGTTGAACCCGATGAGCATCAGGATGAAGTGGAGCTTGCCGAGCGGCTCGCTCAGCAACCGCCCGAACACCTTCGGCCACCAGTAGTACATCCCGCCGAACAACCCGAACACCGCGCCGCCGAAGATCACGTAATGGAAGTGCGCGACGATGTAGTAGGTGTCCGTCTGCTGATAGTCCGACGGCACGATGGTGTGCGTGACGCCCGAGAGACCGCCGATCACGAACATCGCGACGGTCCCGATCGCGAAGAGCATCGCCGAGGTGAACCGGATGTCGCCTCGATACATCGTGCCCATCCAGTTGAAGATCTTCACGCCGGTCGGGATCGCGATGATGGCGGTCGTAACGCCGAAGGCGGTGTTCGCCACGGGTCCCAAGCCCGCCGCGAACATGTGGTGCGCCCACACGCCGAACCCGATGAACCCGATCGCGATCCCCGAGAACACGACGAACTGGTAGCCGAACAACGGCTTGCGGCTGAAGACCGGCAGGATCTCGCTGACGATGCCGAACGCGGGCAGGACGAGGATGTAGACCTCGGGATGCCCGAACAGCCAGAACAGGTGCTGCCACAGGATCGGGTCCCCACCCGCCGTGGGATCGAAGAAGTGGGTTCCGAACTCCCGGTCGAAGAGCAGCTGGAAGAGGGCCACGGTGATGATCGGCAAGGAGAACGCGAGCAGCAGCTGGACCACGAGTCCCATCCACACGAAGACCGGGACCCGGAACAGCGACATCCCCGGCGCGCGCATGTTGATGATGGTGACGGCGAGGTTCACGGCACCTGCGGTCGACGCGATGCCGGTGATGATCAGGCCGAGCGCGTAATACGTCGGCCCGATCGTCGGGTCGAAGATCGAGTTCGGCGCGTAGCAGAACCATCCGCAGTTGGGCGCACCGCCGAGGAAGAAGCTCGAGTAGAGGAAGAGCCCACCCAGCAGGAACAACCAGTAGCTGTAGGCGTTCAGACGCGGGAACGCCACGTCCCGGGCGCCGATCATGAGCGGGATGAAGTAGTTGAAGAACGCCGCCGACATCGGCATGACGAACAGGAAGACCATCGTCACGCCGTGCATCGTGAAGATCTGGTTGTACTGGTCGGCGTTTAACAGGGTGCCGTCGGGCCCGGCGAGCTGGGCGCGGATCAGCAGCGCCTCGAGCCCTCCGATCAGGAAGAACACGAGGGCCGTGGCGCCGTAGAGGATCCCGATCTTCTTGTGGTCGATGGTCGTGAACCAGCTCCAGAAGCCGGTCGTCGCCGTCGGGCGACGGAGGATCCCCTCCCGCCTGGTTCTCGTGCTCACGGTCGACATCGCGCACTCATCCCGTCTGTCCTTGCGGTCTCACTTCAGGCTGTAGAGATACGCCACCAGGGCGTCGATCTCCTCTTCGGTCAGGCCGTAGTCGGGCATCTTGGAGCCCATCTTCACGGCGTCGGGATCCCGCAGCCACGCCTCGAGTGCCTCACGGTCGGTCGTGTCCCAGACGCAGCCCGCGAAACATTCATGGGTGGGATCGGCGAAGTGCGTCAGTTCCGGCCCGGCAGGGCTCGCCGCGTTCGTCCCTCCGACCGCATGGCATTGGATGCACGACCCCCGGCCTCCGGAGAGGGGGTTCAGGAACAGGTCCATCCCCTGACGCGCGAGTGGATCGGAAGGCGTGACCCCGGGTCCCTTCTGATTGGTCACCCATGCTTCCCAATCCTCGGCGGAGAGCGCGCGCACCCGGACGAGCATCCGCCCGTGCTGCAGGCCACAGAACTCTGCGCACTGACCTTCGTACATGCCCGGTTGGTCCGCCTGCATCAGGATGTGGTTGGTCCGACCCGGGACGACGTCCTGCTTGCCGGCGAGCTCCGGGATCCAGAAGGAATGGATCACGTCGGGTCCCACACCCTGTCCGTCGGCGCCCCGGAGCGAGAGGTAGACGACCCGGTCCTCGGGGATCACGAGGACGTCGGCCGTCCGGATCGGGACGTTGTCCCCGTAATTCGTCTGCATGTCGTCGTCCGTGTACTCGAATCCCCACCACCATTGGTAGCCCTTGACGGTGACCTTGAGCGCGTCCTCGGGTGGCTTCCGGGCGAGGACCCAGATGCCCGCGATGGTGGGCACCATCACGCCGGCGAGGATGAGCGCGGGGGCGATCGTCCAACCGATCTCCAGCTTGGTGTTGCCGTGGGTCTGGGC
>JBKKAE010000356.1:0-4315 GCA_046714835.1 Actinomycetota bacterium
GTCTCCCCCATGCCGCTCGATGTCTGCGGTGCGGAGAGCCAGGGGCTGATCGGCTACCTGCTGCAGGTGACGATCGGGGACGTGTTCTTCGAGCGGGGGATGGAGCGTCCGGTGGCCACGGTGCTCACGTTGACCAGGGTGCGTCCGACCGACCCCGCCTTCAGCAAGCCCACGAAGTTCATCGGTCCGTTCTATACGGCCGCCCAGGCCCGGAAGCTGGAGGAGCAGCGGGGCTGGGCGATGAAGGAGGACCCGCACGGGGGCTGGCGCCGGGTCGTGCCCTCGCCTCGGCCGTACTCGATCGTCGAGACACCGGTGCTCAAGAAGCTTGTGGCCGACGGCGTGATCGTGATCGCCGGCGGTGGTGGCGGCGTGCCGGTGATCGAGAAGGGCCCGCGGCTGATCGGCAAGGAAGGCGTCGTGGACAAGGATCTCGCGGCGGCGATCCTGGCCGCCGAGGTGGAGGCGAGCACGCTGTTGATCCTTACCGACGTGAAGAAGGTGCAACGAGGGTTCGGCACGCTCTATCCCGAGGAGATCGACAGGATGACCACGGACGAGGCCGCCGGCTTGCTCGAGCGGGGGGAGTTCGGCGCCGGATCGATGGGGCCGAAGATCCAGGCGGCGCTCGACTTCCTGGGCGCCGGCGGGCGCCGCGTGAAGATCGGCGAGCTCGACGATGCGACAGCGATCCTGCGTGGCGAGGCGGGTACCGTGATCGAGCCGTCGTGAGCCCTCAGATCCGGGTCGCCACCTGGAACGTCCACGGTCTCCGTGCCGGGGTCGAGGACGTGGCCCGTATCGTGCGCGGCGAGCGGGTTGACGTCCTGTTGCTCCAGGAGTCCGGGCCACGCGGCCGCCTTCGAGCGCTCGGTGCGACCCTCGGGATGGTCGTCTGCGCCGACCCTCCCGCGTTCCCTCGTCGACGGGTGCAGAACGCGGTGCTGGTGCGTCCGCCACGAGAGGTCCGGTCGCATCGGCTCGTCCGGTTCGACGGGGGGTCCCTGATCCACCCCAGGGGAGCGCTGATCGCCCGGCTCGACGACATGACGGCCGTTTCTGTGCACCTCGGGCTGGAGAGTGCGGAACGAGCGCGCCATGTTCCCCAACTCCTCGAGATCGTCCGCGACGCCGAGGAGCCCGCGATGGTCGGCGGAGACCTGAACGCGCGTCCGGAGGACGCCTCGCCGGCGAGGATCGCGGCGAGCTACCCGGACGCGTGGACGGATGTCGGCGAGGGAGGAGGATCGACGTACCCCTCGTCCCGGGCATCCGCCCGGATCGACTACCTCTTCGCGGGTTCGCCGATCCAGTCGCTCCGCGCCTGGACCGCCGGCGGCACGGTCTCCGACCACCTCATGGTGGTCGCCGACCTCCGGATCGGCGAGGGCTAGCCCCGGGAACGCCGTGCCCGCACCGGGTTCCGGAAGAACTGGATCGCTACGAAGAGGCCGAAGAGCGTGACGGCGACCACCAGCAGCGACAGCAGCCCGATGAAGAACCACTCGAGGAACCCGTTGATCGCCAGCATCGCCGACATCCTACCGAGCGGGTGCGCGCCGACCGTTCGGTAGGGTGGCGTCATGCGTCTCGGCGTCCTGACCGGCGGCGGAGACTGCCCCGGGCTGAACGCCGTGATCCGCGCGGTCGTCCGCCGGGGCGTTCGCGCCCACGGGATGGAGTTCGTCGGGATCCAGGACGGGTGGCGCGGCCTCCTCGACGATGCGACCCAACCACTCGGCATCGCCGAGACCACCGGCATCCTCCCTCGGGGCGGCACGATCCTCGGATCGTCCGGTGCGAACCCGTACCGGTTCGAGGACGGGCCGGCGAAGGTCGCCGCGACGCTCGAACGGCACAGCTTGGACGGACTGATCGTGATCGGCGGTGAGGGCACGCTCGGCGCGGCGGCGCGGCTGGCCGAGGAAGGGTTCAACGTCGTCGGTGTGCCGAAGACGATCGACAACGACCTGGGCGGCACCGACGTGACGGTGGGCTTCCACACCGCCGTGCAGGTGGCGACCGATGCGATCGACCGCCTGCATTCGACCGCGGAGAGCCACGACCGGGTGATGCTCGTCGAGGTGATGGGTCGGAACGCGGGTTGGATCGCCGTCTACGCCGGCATGGCGGGCGGTGCGGACGCGATCTTGATCCCCGAGCAGCCGTTCGACCTGGACGACGGCTGCGACCACCTCCGTCGTCGTCATGCCAGCAGGAGCTCGTTCTCGATCGTCGTGGTGGCCGAAGGTGCCGTCCCCAAGGAAGGGACCCTGGAGCTGCCGGAGCCTCCCGTGGACGAGAACGGGTTCCCTCGGCTGGGTGGCGTTGCCTACCACCTCGCGCCCGAGATCGAGAAGCGGACGGGGTTCCAGACGCGCGTCACGATCCTCGGGCACCTCCAGCGGGGAGGCTCACCGGTCGCGTTCGACCGGGTGCTCGGGACGCGGTTCGGGATCGCCGCGGCGGATCTGGCCGCTGCGGGCGGCTGGGGCCGGATGGTCGCGAGGAAGGCCCAGGACATCGGGGACGTGACGCTCGTGGAGGCCGTTGCCCAACGCAACCTGCTCCCGCCCGAGCTGTACCGCGAAGCCGAGGTGTTCTTCGGGTAGACGAGAACCGGTTGTAGGGTCGGCGCATGCGCATCGGCATCCTTACCGGCGGCGGCGACGTTCCCGGGCTGAACGCCTCGATCAAGGCCGCGACCAATCGCGCGGTCGGCGACGGGCACGAGATGGTCGGGATCCGCCGCGGGTGGGCGGGACTCCTGGAGCTCGATCCCGCCGATCCCGATTCAGCCCGCCCACACATCGTCCCGCTGGACCCGGACGTCGTTCGAACGATCGACCGGACGGGCGGCACGATCCTCCACACCTCGCGCACCAACCCCGCGAAGGTCCGGGCCTCCGACGAGCCCGACTTCCTGAAGGCCGGCCGCGTCGACGATGAGGCGCGGGATCACACTCCGCACGTGATGAAGGTGCTCGACCACCTCGGGATCGACGCGCTGATCCCGATCGGCGGCGACGACACCCTTTCGTTCGCGCTCCGGCTCCACGACGAGGGCGTCCCGGTCGTGGCAGTTCCCAAGACGATGGACAACGACGTCCACGGCACCGACTACTGCATCGGGTTCTCGACCGCGGTCACTCGAACGGTGATCTTCATCCACCAGCTGCGGACGAGCGCCGGCTCGCACGAGAGGCTCGCGGTCGTCGAGGTCTTCGGCCGATACAGCGGGGAGACCTCGCTCGTGTCCGCCTACCTCTCGGGGATGGATCGGGCCATCATCAGCGAGGTCCCGTTCGACGTCGAGAAACTCGCGACGTTCCTGATGGACGACAAGCGGAAGAACCCGTCCCGCTACGCGATGACCACGATCTCCGAGGGGGCTCACTTCGTCGGTGGCGAGATGGTCATGGGCGGAAACGCCGACGCGTACGGTCACCGGAAGCTCGGGGGGATCGGGGCGCAGACCGGCGAGGCCCTCAAGGAGATCACCGGGGAGGGGATCATCTACCAGCAGATCGGGTACCTGATGCGGTCGGGGCAGCCCGATTCCCTCGATCTGATGGTGGCCATCAACTACGCGGTGATGGCGGCGGACCTGCTCCTCGAGGGCACCGATGGGCGGCTCGTCGCGCTCCGGAACGGCAGCTACGTGAACGTGCCGCTCGAGGTCGTCCGACAGGGCGTGAAGCGAGCCGACGTCGACGCGCTCTACGACGTCGACGAGTACCGCCCGAAGATCCGCCACGTCGACGGCAAGCCGATGTTCCTCTACTGAGGAGGAGCGGAGGGGTCGCTGATGACGACCATCGAGAAGCTCCGGAGGGAGAGGGAACGGCTCTTCAGAGAGGGGACGGTTGTCGCGCGGGCGGACGGACGCTCTCGCGACATGTTCCCCGTCGCGATCGGTGAGGGCGAAGGACTATCGCTACTCGAATGGGTTCGCAGGGAGGGAGCTCTTCGTACGCTTGAGACCGGTCTTGGTTTCGCGATCTCCACGCTCTTCATCTGCGAGGGGTTGCTCGCGAACGGGCCGGGAGGCAGGCACGTCGCGTCTGACCCCTACCAGTTCGAGAGCCTTCCGAGCCATCGGACGAGCTATGCGGGTGTCGGGCTTCAGATCCTCGAAGACGCCGGCGTTCGCGACCTCGTCGAGTTCTACCCCGAGGAGTCGCAGATCACCCTGCCGCGGTTCCTTGCGGAAGGCAGACGGTTCGACCTTGCTTTCCTCGACGGCAACCATCGTTTCGAAGGCGTGCTCCTCGACCTCGTCTATGCAGGTCGGCTCCTCAAGGAAGGCGGCGTG
>JBKKAE010000357.1:0-4035 GCA_046714835.1 Actinomycetota bacterium
GAGGATCACCGGAAGGTCGATCGCGCGACGGTCCGTCGCGTGATCGGGACGTTTCGCCCGTACAAGGGCAAGGTCGGCCTGGTCGGTTTGCTCATCGGTCTCACATCCGGGCTCGGCGTCATCAACCCACTGATGATCGTGCTGGTCTTCGACCGGGCGCTCTTCGGCGACAACGGTGTCTGCCAAGGGCAGCCGTGCCCGAACCTCCCGCTGCTCTACCTCTACGTCGGGATCATGATCGCCGTCCCCATCGTGACGAGCGTCATCGGGATCGGGCAGACCTACCTCACGAACCTCGTCGGGCTGAACGTGATGCAGGACATCCGGAACAAGCTCTACGAGCATCTGCAGGGGATGCCGCTCCGGTTCTTCACGACGACACGGACCGGCGAGATCCAGTCGAGGTTGGCGAACGACGTGGGTGGTGTGCAGTCCGTCGTGACCGACACGGCGTCCACGGTGCTCTCGAACGTCGTGACGATCATCAGCACGATCATCGCGATGATCCTGATCTCGGTTCCGCTCACGATCCTGTCGTTGCTGCTGATGCCGCTCTTCCTGTGGCTCACCGTGAAGGTCGGTAAGGCTCGGCGAGAGGTCGCGACCAATACGCAGCGGACCCTCGCGGACATGACCACCATCACCGAGGAGACGCTCAGCGTGAGCGGGATCCTGCTGTCGAAGGCGTTCGGTCGACAGCAGTTCGAGATCGGCAGGTTCCGCGGCGAGAACGAACGGCTGACCGGATTCCTGCTCCGCCAGACGATGATCGGCCGGTCCTTCTTCGCGCTCGTGGGCACGTTCTTCTCCATCACCCCTGCACTCGTCTACCTGGTCGCGGGTTGGGTGAACGCGGACGCAGGCTTCGACGTGATCAGGTCGGGGATGCTCGTGGGGTTCACCACGCTCCAGTCCCGGCTGTTCTTCCCGATCGGGTCGATGCTGCAGGTCTCGACCGAAGTGCAGTCCTCGCTCGCGCTCTTCGACCGGATCTTCGAATACCTGGATCTACCGCACGAGATCCAGGATGCGCCGGATGCCGTGTCGGTCGAGCACGTGACCGGCCACGTCCGGCTACGGGATGTCCGTTTCCGTTACGAAGAGCCGCCCGCCGAGAACATGACGGAAGGGATCCCCGTGTCGCCGGATGCACTACCGCTCGGCGACGACGACCCGCTGCCGCGGGAGTGGACGCTCGAAGGTGTCGACCTGGACATCCGACCGGGGCAGCTCGCCGCGCTGGTCGGTCCGTCCGGCGCCGGCAAGACGACGGTCACGTACCTGGTGCCCCGCCTCTACGACGTGCAGGAGGGGGCCGTCGAGATCGACGACCTCGATGTCCGGAAGATCAAGCTCGAGTCGCTGGGTGAAGCGATCGGCGTGGTCACGCAGGAGACGTACCTGTTCCACGACACGGTCCGTCGGAACCTCCTGTACGGCAAGCCGGACGCGACCGACGAGGAGATGGTCGCGGCGGCGCGGGCGGCGAACATCCACGACAGGATCACGGAGCTGCCCGAGGGCTATGACACGGTGGTCGGAGAGCGTGGCTACAAGCTCTCCGGCGGAGAGAAGCAGCGTCTCGCCATCGCCAGGGTGGTTCTGAAGGATCCGAAGATCTTGATCCTGGACGAGGCCACGTCGTCGTTGGACACGACCTCCGAGCGCCTGGTGCAGTCGGCGCTGGAACCGCTGATGAAGGGCCGGACGACGATCGCCATCGCGCACCGCCTCTCCACGATCTTGTCGGCCGACGTGATCTTCGTCTTGGACCGGGGGCAGATCGTCGAGCAAGGGACGCACGAGGATCTGCTCGGGCGGGGCGGACTCTACGCGAGGGTCTATGAACAGCAGTTCCGTGGCGGTCAGGTCCAGGCCGAGTACGAGGACGGTGTGATCCTCGCCTCCGGCGAAGTCGTGCGCACCGAAAGCTGATCGTCAAGCAGCGTGTGGACCGCCTAGAGCTGTTTCGTGTAGCCGAGCAAGACGAAGCCGTCCGGGAACACGATGTCCGGGGTGCGCTCGTAGCCCAGTCGCTCGTACATCGCCTGCGCGGCCTTCATCCGATGCGTGGTGTTCAGCGTCATGAACGTCTTGCCGGCAGCGCGGGCCCGCGCCTCCGACTCCGCCATCAGGGCTCGAGCGACGCCGCGGGCTCGCGCGGCCGGATCGACGCCGAGCATCCGGATGTGGGCTTCCCCCGGTTCGAGCGGCCGCTGTTCGTCGTCCTCGTCGTCCCGCACCCGTCCATCGATCTCGAGCGTCAACGAGCCCACGACTCGTCCGTCATCGACCGCGACGAGGATGGTTGTCCGATCGGCGCGAGCGGCCACGTCCGCGATCCGGAGGAGGTATCGCTCCCAATCGTCGTCGCCCGGGCGAACGAACTCGCGATAGGCCTCGGCCGTCACCTGCCCCGCGGCGGCGTGCTCGGAGACGATCGCTTCCCGAACCTCCACCCGTGAAGGCTAGCGAAGCCACTGCGGATGCTGACGGTCAGGTCCATTGACTTCTCATCACCGGTGGGCAGGATGGTGAGGTGACGGAACCGCAGCTCGGTCGTCTCCTGCTCGCCGCGCATCGTGGGTTCGCGGCCGACCTGGTCGTGGAGCTCGAGGAGCGGGGTTGGCCGGAGCTGCGTGCCTCCCAGGCAGCCCTCGTGCTCAACGTGGACCGCCGCTCGGGGACGCGGCTGACCGAGCTCGCACGGCGAGCGGGCGTCACCAAGCAGGCCATGATGGTGGTGGTCGACGAGCTCGAGGTTCGAGGGCTCGTCCGGAGAACTCCCGATCCCGAGGACGGCCGAGCGAAGGTGGTCCGGCTCACGGCGCGTGGTCGCACGTTCGCTGCGGAGTGCCGGCGGGCGGTCGCCGCCGTCGAGGCCCGGGCCAGACGAGCCCTCGGTGGCCGACGGTACGAGGGGCTCCGAGAGGCCCTCGAGCTGCTTCTCGAAACCGTCGACGAGGGAGCCTGAGCGCAGGTCAGAGTCGGAGGCCGGGTCGATCCATCCGGAACCGGTCCAGCGGGACCGGCGGCTGCTCGCCCGTCGCAAGGTCGGCGAGCGCCTCGCCGATCAGCGGGGCGAACTTGAAGCCGTGGCCGCTGCAGGGTGACCCGATCACCAGCGGCCCGGTCTGGTCGATCACGAAGTCCTCGTCGGGCGTCGTCGTGTACAGGCACGTCTCGGTTCGAAGGAGCGGCGGTCGTGAGGCGAGGTGTTCCCCGACCCACATGACGGTGTGCGCCTCTCGGTCCGCGTCCGGCTCGAACGACCGGGCGTCGGGGTCGATGACGGGCCCGGACAGATGCGCGCCGGCCTTGATCTCCCCGACCCTGAACGGGTTCGGGACTAGGTACGGGGGCTGCTGCGGCGCGGTGTCCCAGTCGATCACCGTCGGGATCGACGATGCCTCCTCTCCCGCGTCGAAATGGGTCGACTGTTCCAGCGTCGGACGCAGGGACAGGTGGATGCCCGCGCCACCGAGCAACGGGGCGGCCCAGGCACCCGCGGCCACGATCGCGGTTGGCGCCCGGATCACCTCGCCATCGGACGTGACGATCTCGACGCCGTCCCCCGCAGGGCGGAGGGCGTCGACCACCGTGCGCTCGCGGAGCTCCGCGCCCGCTTCACGGGCCAGTCGCGCCTGCGCGCCGATCGCTTCGTCCGCCCGCAGGATCGCGCCCTCCGACTGGTAGACGAATGCCGACGCCCCGTCGAAGCGGAGTGCCGGCCACCGCTCGGCGACCTCCGCCGCCGAGGGTCGTTCGAAGGTCTCGCCGGCGGCCTCGAGCGCGGCGGCCGAGAGGTCGGTCGCCTCGCCGACGTCGAGCCCGCCCACGACCCGGAGGAGCTCGACGCCTGCCTCTGATTCGAGACGGCGCCACCTCGCGAGCGCCTCCCGTGCCATCCGGACGTAGACGGGGTCGTGATAGGTGAGCCGGAAGTTCCGGGTCGGCCCTCCCGAGCTGCCGCTGCCATGACCGAACGTGAACCGCTCGAGCAGGACCACCGCGCGGCCGCGCGAGGCGAGCGCT
>JBKKAE010000358.1:0-2650 GCA_046714835.1 Actinomycetota bacterium
GAGATTCACGTGAAACATCGGCCGGCTTCGCGGGGGCGCTTTCTGTCGGTTCAGTCGTCGGCGTCGACGCGCGGGAAAAGGCTCTCGCCCTTGGTCGTCTTCGTCCCCGGCACCGTCCGACCCCATGCCCCGGCGCTCGCGAGCCGCTGCGACTCGAGGGTTTCCTCGATGCCGAGCTGCTCCCACAGACGCGCGGCCGCGCTCGGCATCACGCAGGAGATCAGGATCGTGAGCGCGCGAAGGGTCTCGGCGGAGGCGTAGAGGATGGAGCCGAGCTCCTCCCGCCTCGCCGGCTCCTTCGCGAGGGTCCACGGGGATCGCTCGACCATGTAGCGGTTGGCCCGCACGACGACGTCGTAGACGGCGGCGAGCGCGGCGGTGGGTCGCACGAGCAGCATCTCCTCGTCGTAGCGACGGGCGGCCTCGGCGATCACCTGCGGGAGGTCGGACTCGGCGCCCTCGACCGTGGCCTCGGGAACGACCCCGTCGAAGTAGGAGCGGAGCATCGCCAGGACCCGAGAGGCGAGGTTGCCGATCCCGTTCGCGAGCTCGGCGTTGTGGCGGTCCACCATCGACTCGAGCGAGAACGACCCGTCCTGTCCGAACTGGACCTCGCGCAGGAAGTACCACCGGTACGAGTCGACGCCGAACCGGTCGAGGAGCTCGAACGGGTGGATGCCGGTGGCGTTGGTCTTCGACATCTTCTTGCCCCCGACAGTGAGGAAGCCGTGCGCCCACACCTGATCTGGCGGCTCGATGTCTGCGGCCAGCAGCATCGCCGGCCAGTAGATCGCGTGCTGACGGAGGATGTCCTTGCCGATCATGTGGATGTTCGCGGGCCAGATCCGCCGGAACCGCTCCTCGTCGGACCCGTATCCCGCCGCGGTGATGTAGTTGGTGAGGGCGTCGAACCAGACGTAGGTCACGTGGTCTGGATCCCACGGCAGGGGGATACCCCAGTCGAAGTTCGTCCGGCTGATCGAGAAGTCCTGGAGACCGCCGCGGATCAGCGAGAGGACCTCGTTCCTTCTCACCTCGGGCTCCACGGCCGACGGACGCTGGTCGTAGTGCTCGAGGAGGCGGTCCCGATAGGCGGAGAGCCGGAAGAAGTAGTTCTGCTCCTTCATCAGCTCGACAGGGCGCTCGTGGATGGGGCAGAGGCCACCTTCCAGGAGGTCCCCCTCGGCGTAGTAGAGCTCGCAGGAGACGCAGTAGAGGCCCTCGTAGGTGTCCAGGTAGATGTCGTCCCGGCCATTGCGACGGACTTGGTCAAGTAACTTGACTACCGACTCCTTGTGGCGGAGTTCTGTCGTCCGGATGTAGTCGTCGTAGGCGATGTCCAGCCGCTGCCACACCTCCCGCCACTTCGGTTCCATGTCGTCGACCCACGTCTGTGGCTCGACTCCGGCGGCGACGGCCTTTCGCTGGATGTTCAGGCCGTGCTCGTCCGTCCCGGTGAGGTGGAAGACCTCCTCCCCGCGGAGACGGTGGTGGCGGGCGATCACGTCGGCGGCCACGGCGTCGTAGGCATGCCCGATGTGGGGCACGTCGTTGGGGTAGTAGATCGGCGTGGTGATGTAGAAGACGTCCCGGCCCATGGCCGGTCATCGTACCGGGGTCACTCGAGGCAGCCGGCGCCCACGCCGAGTCGCCGAAGCCCCTCGAGGTCGCCCGCGCCGAAGTCCCGGACGCGGAAGTTCGGGTCGCGTCCCGAGTACATGAGCTGGTCGGGATCCTTCACGTGGTCGAGTCCCAAGATGTGTCCCAGCTCGTGGAGGAGTACCGAGCCGTGCGAAGAGAAATCGCCGAAGCCCCGCTGCGCGGTCGCGTCCCCATCCATCACGACGATCCCGCCGAAGTACTGGTCGCGGTGCGCGTAGAGGCCCGCCATCGTCTTGGCGAACGCGATCAACGGTCGAGGGTCGCCGAGCTGACGAAGGATCGTCTGGAAGTCGTCGTGATCGACCCAGATCAGGATGAGCGCGGCCTTCCTGATCACCCCGCGGAATCGCATCCGCTGGTACGCGCGGACGAACGTCTCCCGCGTCGTACCCACGGACCGGAAGTGGATGCCGGTCGCCCGCGTCACGCGGCGGATGGCTTCCCTCAGGTCGGCCCGCACCGGCGAGCTCGCTCCGGCGGTGTTCAGCGCGTACGTGATCGTCTCGCACGGGTTCCAGCGAACAGGAGCTCCGGCGACCCGTTTCCAGAACCGGAACGCACCGTCGACCCTCGGCCGGTGGCTCGGCGTCGGTGTGGGCGACAGGGATGCGGCGGTCGCAGGCGTGCCGGTCGGGGTCGGGGTCGATAACGGGATGGGGCCGTCGGCGAGATCGGCCGTGTCGTTCGGGCCTTGGATGAGGGAGACGACGGCGAGCACGCCGAGGACGATCGCCAAGAGGAAGATGAAGACGAAAGCGGCGAAGAGCGGAGAGCGGGAGGGTTCGGGCTCGTTCGGCCGCGGAGGGGGCGAGACGACGGGTGGGGACGTCTCCGACATGATCGGGAGTGTAGGGAGGCGCAACCCACGGCGAGAGGCCCGACGAGATCAGCCCTCGGGGAGCGCCGCCCGGTAGAGATCGTTGGCGCTCGCGCCCGGGGGGTGCCCCCCCGGCCCGGCCGCGGGCCGCCGCCCCAGCCCCCGCGCGAC
>JBKKAE010000359.1:0-4195 GCA_046714835.1 Actinomycetota bacterium
CACGCGTCGACGCGAACTCGCATCGACGTTCACGTGGTGAAGGCCGCCTCCCTCCCTTCTTCTCGGAGCAGTCGATCGTCCCCACACAGTCCGAGAGGAAACAGTCATGTCACAAGTAGCCGATGCACGGCGCGCTGCCGTCGTGCCGATCCGATCAGAACCGACCCGAACGCCAAGATTCGCAGAGTTGGGCGTCTCGCCTCCCATCGTGGAGGGCCTGCGGATGCGCGGGATTCGCGAGCCCTTCCCCATCCAATCGCTCGTCCTTCGCGACGCGCTCGCGGGCCGTGACGTCCTCGCACGTTCGCGCACCGGCTCCGGGAAGACCCTCGCGTTCGCGGTGCCGATCGTCGAGCGGCTGACGCCCGGCGGCGGAAGCCCGAACGCGCTGATCCTGACGCCGACGAGGGAGCTCGCGAGCCAGGTCACCGAGGAGTTCCGAGTGATCGCCGACGTGAAGCGGTTGCGGATCGCCTCCGTGTACGGCGGCGTCGGACTCGGGCCGCAGGCGAAGCGAGCCCGCCATGCCGACATCGTGATCGCCACGCCGGGCCGGTTGATCGACCTGGTGCAGCGCAAGCTGCTCCGCCTCGACCGGGTGCGCATCTGCGTGCTGGACGAGGCCGATCGGATGCTCGACATGGGCTTCATGCCCGACGTCACGCGCATCCTGCAGATGCTGCGACCCGAGCGGCAGACCATGCTGTTCTCCGCGACGCTGGACGGCGAGGTCGGACGGCTCGCGGCTCGCTTCATCGAGAACCCGGTTCGCCACGAGGTGGCCGGCGAGGACGGTCCGCTCGTGACCGAGGCGCACCATCGCTTCGTCGCGGTGGACCAGGCCGGACGGTCGCGAGCGCTCGTCCGTGAGCTGGCCGCAGATCGAGGCCTCACCTTGGTGTTCGTTCGGACCAAGCGAGGCGTCGATCGACTCGCGAGGACCCTGAAGGCCGAGGGATTCCATGCGGGAGCCCTCCATGGTGGGATGACCCAATCGGCACGCGAGCGCTCCCTCGGGAGGTTCGCCGCCGGCGCCAACGACGTCTTGGTGGCGACTGACGTCGCGGCGCGCGGGCTCGACCTCGAACACATCACCCACGTCATCAACTTCGACCCGCCTGCCGACGAGAAGGACTACCTCCATCGGGTGGGCCGTACGGCGCGGGCAGGCCGCAGCGGCACAGGCATCACGTTCGTCACACCGGAGAAGACGCGTGAGGTCGGCAGGATCGCCAAGGTCCTGAAATTGCACGCCGAGTTCGGTGACGCGGGGCTGCGCGCCGACGCGCCCAAGCCCCGCAGCGACGTGCGCCGGCCGCAGCCACGCTCGCGACCGCGTCCCGCGAGGCGCGGACGATAGGAGCGACCGGAGGGCCGATATCCTCGCCTGGTGATCGTCCATGAACCGGTCCGGGGGTCCTTCGCGTATCTCGAGCAGCCCGGATCGTTCGGGATGTCGGGCGTCGATCAGCTCCTACTCTTCATCGACGGGAAGCTGCCGGCGCCGCCGCTCACGAACCTGAGCGGTCTGGTCGTGGATGAGGCTTCTATCGGCGCGTGCACCTGGTCGATCCCCGCGAGCCCCTGGTCGCAGACGGCCGCCGGTGTGTTCGCGGGAGGAACGCTCGGCTTCGTCGCGGACGCCGCGCTCGCCGGCGCGGTCTTCACCACGCTGCCGAAGGGCATGCGCTGCTGTCGTCCGATCTCTCGATCAACTTCCTCGAGACCGCCTCGCCGTCCAGCGAGCGATCGGTGGCACGCGGGACTGTGATCCACGCCGGAAGGCGCCAGGGATCGTCGGAGGCTCGGGTCGAATACGCCCGAGGCACCCCTCTCGCGCACGCCACGTCACGGTGCGTGCTGCAGCCGCTCCCGTTCGATCCGCCCGACCCACCCGAGGAGTTCCCGGCGGTTGAGTCGGAGTCGTTCGACACGCCCGATCCCTACCTGCGTCCGGCAGAGGGAGAGATCGTCCCGCAAGCCGTATGGGACGAGACGAGCGGACTGGACCTCGCGCAGCTCTGGCACAAAGGCGAGCGTCCCCCCGCACCGAACTGCTCGCTGCTCGGCCTGCGGTTCGTCGACGTCGCCGAGGGGAGCGTCACGCTCGCGATGCCGGCGTCGCTCTGGTTCTGCACGGGCTTCGGCACGTTCCACGGCGGTGTGGTTACCGCATTCGCCGACACCGCGATCAACTCGGCGGTGACGACCACCCTGCCGCCAGGCACCTCGTTCGGGACGCTCGATCTGAAGGTCAACTTCCTCCGACCCGTCGTCCCTGATGCGCGCGAGCTCGTCGCGCGAGCGACCGTCGAGCAGCGAGGCCGCACGATCGCGGTCACGACGTGCCGAGTGGACGACGCCGACGGGAAGCGGGTGGCCATGGCGACCGGGAGCGCCATGATCTCTCCCGCCCGGCCATGGCCGTCGGCCGGCGGGTGATCCGGTGGATCCCGGTGGATCCCGTCGACTCCTCGGAACGGTCCCGACGCCTGGAACGCGGGTGATACGGCGACCCGCGCTCGCCTGCTTCGCCGAGGACGCTCGGTACACCGAGCCACCCGACACCCAGCACTACGAGGGTCGTCAGGCGCTCTATGAGTTCTTCGGAGGTGAGGACCCGCCGCCGATGCGGATGGATTGGCACACCGTCGTCTTCGCGATGGCCGGCAGATGGGGGCCGCGGAGTACACGTTCATCGGAACGAACACCTACCACGGGGTGGTGGTGATCCGACTCCCCAACGACCTCATCGCCAACTGGCGCGAGTACCAGCACCGGTCCGATCTCGCATGGGAGGACTTCACCGCCCTGAACCCCTTCTGAGGACAGGGCGATCGCCTGGCTGGAAGAGCCTCCACCCCCACCTCCACCTCCGACTCCCGATCTCCCGTGAGTCCTCTCATGCATCTTTTTGAGTAGGTTCGGGTACGGGCCATCAGAGACCCTCGAGTGGAGGAGGTTTTTCATGCCGTCATCTGACGAGCGCACGACGTGGGATCCCGAAGATCGGGTCGGTTCGAACGACGCCGAGGAGTCCGAGTCCGACCGCACGAAGCAGGCGAAGGACCGCGAGGAGCGGACCCTCGATGCGCCGAGCGCCTCGGAGCCCTCATGGCAACCCGCTACACCTGCCTGGGACCGACCGACGCCTCGATCGGAGACCACGGCGATGCCTCTCGGCGGGCCCATGGACGGAGCCTCGACCGATCCGGTGACCACCCGCACGCGGAGATCGACCTCCGCACGGAAGGCCGCGACGGCCGCCAGCACGAAGGCCGCGACCAGGAAGCGATCCGCCGCGAGGAAGACTGCGTCGACGAGGCCCGCCACGCGCAAGGCCACGACCCGGAAGTCGCCGAAGCGTGTGGCCGCGGGCAAGAAGGCCGCCGCATCGCGCAAGCGCAAGACGGCTCCGGCACGCAAGAAGTCCGCGACCACCCGCAAGCGCACCACGGCTCGCAAGGCCACGACGCGGAAGTCGCCGAAGCGTGTGGCCGCCGGGAAGAAGGCGGCCGCATCGCGCAAGCGCAAGACGGCCCGAGCGGGGAAGACCGTCTCCCGAAGGGCGCGTTAGCGGCGCCCGAGAGGGATGGGGACGGAACCGAGTACGTCGGGGGACTCGCCGGGCGAGCCGTTCGAGATGCCGCCCGACGAGCCAGTCGCCGTGGACGAGCCCGGGACCACCGTGGAGGAGCAACGAGTAGGAGCAGCGTTCCGGTAGCCTCGCCGCCGTGACGGGCACCCGGATCGCGATCATCTTCTCCCTCGGAGCAGGCATCGCGGGCGCCGCGCAAGCCGCGATCTCCGGAGTCTTGGGCCGCAGAGTGGGCACGATCGGCTCGGCCGGGTTCGGCGTCGTGCTGGCGGCGATCCTCGTGATCGCCCTCGCGCTGGCGCTCGGTCGCGGCGGGTCGATCTTCGCCGCGGTCCACCAGCCGGCATGGCTGTGGCTGGGCGGCCTCTTCGGCGCGGTGATCGTGCTGGCGATCGCGTATGCGCCTCCGCGGATCGGCACGTTCGCGACCGTCGCGCTGCTGATCGCGGGCCAGCTCGCGGCCGGCGCGTTGATCGACGCTTTCGGATGGCTGGGGTCACCGCGCATCCCGGTCACGGTCGCGAGGGCCGCCGGCTTGCTGCTCGTGGCGGCCGGGGCGGCGCTCACGCTGAAGCGCTGACTCCCGTTACGCTGTAT
>JBKKAE010000360.1:0-4319 GCA_046714835.1 Actinomycetota bacterium
GGGCTCCAGGAGGCCTTCGAGCGCGTCGGTGCGAGCCTCGAGCACCATCTGACCGCGTCGCACGCCGCAGGCGCTGCCTTGGCGGTCACCGATCGAGAGGAGATCCTGGGGGTCGTGGTGCGAGGCATGGCCGACGTCGCGTCGGCCGCCCCCGTCCGGCCGGAGACGCGTTTCCAGATCGGCTCGATCTCCAAGTCGTTCGCCGCCATCGTGGCGATGCAGGAGGTCGACGCGGGCAGACTCGATCTCCACGTCTCGGTGAACGAGCTGCTGCCGTGGCTGGGTCTTCCCGAGCCGTTCGGCCCGATCACGATGCATCACCTCCTGACGCACACCGCGGGTCTGCACACCGGAACGGAGGATGCTCCGGGCTTCGCGGGCGCGATGCATCTCCTCCGTTCATATCCGGCGACGTCGGCGCCCGGCGAGCGCTATCACTACTCCAACGACGGCTACAAGATCGTCGGTGCGGCGCTCGAGGCCGTCACGGGTCAGCCGATCCATGAGCTGCTCCGTCTCCGTCTCCTCGGGCCGCTCGGCATGACGGCGTCCGTCGCGGCGATCACCGACGAGATCTGGACCGATCACGCCACGGGGTACGAGCCGCTGCTCAGCGATCGCCCGGCGCAGCTTCGCCATCCACTCGTGCCGGCCCCCAGGATCGTGTCGAACACCGCGGACGGCTCGATCGTCTCGAACGTGGTGGACATGTGCGCCTACGCGCGGTTGCTGCTCGCGGGCGGCGACCGGCCCGACGAGCGAGGCGAGCGGATCCTCTCCGAGGACGGGTTCACGCGTCTGATGGCGCACGCCGTCGATGACGACGACCACGGCAAGTACGGCTACGGACTCTGGAACGAAGACGTCGACGGCCGCACCTGGCTCGGTCACTCCGGCGGCATGGTCGGCTACACGGCCCTCTTGATCACCGTGCCGGAGGAAGGGCTCGGATGCGTGATGCTTCAGAACGGCGGGGGAGACAAGCGTCCGGTGGTCGGAGCGGCTCTCGCCGCGGTTCGCGCAGCCCTGGCGGGTGAGCCGCTGCCCGAGGCGTGGGTCCCGGCAGCGCCCACCGCGATCCCCGACGCCCGTCGGTTCAGCGGCACCTATGCCGGTGACGACGGTCGCACGCTCCTCGTGGACCCGGAGGAGGACGGGCTCTCGATCTCGGTGGGTCCGGTCTCCGCGCGCCTCGAGCGGGACCCCTTGCTCGCCGAAGCCGGCGAGACGTTCTTCGTCGCCCATCCCGCGTTCGAGCGGTTCCCGCTCGAGTTCCGGCGCAACGGAACCAGCGTGGTCGAGGCCTTCCACGGGGACACCTGGTTCCGGGGGGAGCGCTACGAGGGGCCGGAGCCTCCGCAGCCGGAGGCGGAGTGGCGCCGGCACCCGGGCATGTACCGGAACGACGACCCCTGGAACCCGGTCCTCCGGATCGTCCTGCGAAAAGGCACGCTCGCGATCATGTGGCCGACGGACGTCGGCGACGGGGAAGGTGGCGAACTCGTGCCCCTGGAAGATGGCTCGTTCGCGGTCGGCGACCCCGGCCTCCCACGACGGGTCCGTTTCGAGGGGGACGTGGACGGGATGTCTGCGGTGACCGTCGTCAACGGTGGCCGCTGGTACCGCTCGTTCGAACCCTGATCGAGGTCGATCCTTCAGGCCACCCGGCGGAAGGCCACGCAGGCGTTCTGCCCGCCGAAACCGAAGGAGTTCGACAACGCCAGCGTCACGTCGAGCTCGCGCGCCTCGTTCGGGACGTAATCCAAGTCACAGTCGGGGTCGGGTGTCTCGTAGTGGATCGTGGGCGGCACCACGCCGCGGTCGATCGCGAGCGCGCACACCGCTCCTTCGACCGCTCCCGCGGCGCCGAGCATGTGGCCGGTCATCGACTTCGTCGACGAGATGGCAACGCGATGCGCGATCTCGTCGCCGAGCACTGTCTTGATCGCGACCGTCTCGCTCGCGTCGTTCAAGGCTGTGGAGGTGCCGTGCGCGTTCACGTACCGGACGGCCGCCGGCTCCTCGCCGGCGTCTTCGAGTGCCCATCGCATGGCGAGTGCGGCGCCGGAGCCCTTCGGGTCCGGCGCCGTGATGTGGTGGGCGTCGTCGGACATGCCGTAGCCGGCCACCTCGCAGTAGATCCGCGCGCCGCGGGCCTTCGCGTGCTCCTCCGACTCGAGGATCAGTGCCGCCGCACCCTCCGAGAGCACGAACCCGTTGCGGTTCGCGTCGAACGGACGCGAGGCGGACTCGGGATCGGGGTTCTTCGTGAGCGCGGTCATCTGCGCGAAGGCCGCGACCGTGAGCGGGAGCGTGGCCGACTCCGACCCGCCCGAGATGCACACGTCCAGGTAGCCGTCGCGGATCAAGCGCATCCCCTCGCCGATCGCGTGGTTCGAGGAGGCGCACGCGGACACGGTGCAGTAGTTCGGCCCCGTGAGCCCGAACTTCATGGCGAGGTGTCCGGCGGCTGCGTTCGCCATCAGGGCCGGCACCATGAACGGCGACACGCGGCCCGGACCCTTCTCGAGCAGCACGCTGTGCTGTACGAGGAGCGTCTCGATGCCCCCGATGCCGGTCCCGAAGACGATGCCGCCGCGCTCCGACGGCACCTCGGGGGTCCCCGCGTCCTCCCAAGCGAGCTTCCCGGCGGCGATCGCGTAATGCGAGAAGCGATCGGTGCGGCGGATCTCCTTCGGATCGAGCCACTTCGCGGGCTCGAAGTCGTGGACGTCGCCGGCGACCTTCACCGGAAGATCATCCGTGGGGAACCGCGCGATCTCGCGAACGCCGTTCCGACCGCCGATCAGGCCGGTCCAGAACTCCTCGACACCGGTTCCGACAGGGGTGACCGGCCCGATGCCGGTGATCACGACCTTCCGGCGTTCGGGGTCGCGCTCCCGGCGCCCTGCCTTCTGACCCGAGGCCATGACTGGCTAAGACACCCCGAGCTTCGTCGCGACGAGATCCACGGCCTGGCCGACCGTCTTCACCGATTCCATCTCGTCCTCGGGGATCTCGATGCTCCACTCCTCCTCGAGGGCCAACACCGCCTCGACGAGGTCGAGCGAGTCGGCGTTCAGGTCCTCAGCGAACCGAGCATCTGGGACGACTTGCGCCTCGTCGACGGCCAGCTGTTCGGCCAGCACCTTCTTCACCCTCGTCTCGATCTCCGGTCGATCCATTCCTCTTTCTCCTTCTCTCGTCCGCCGAGCCTATCGACGGATCCTTGCGACGACTAAGCCGTCAGACCCCCGTCGACGGGGATCACGGCGCCGTTCAGGTAGGACGCCTCCTCGGACATCAGGAACCGGACGACCGCCGCCACCTCCTGCAGCGAGGCGGGACGCCGCATCGGCGTCTGATCGATGTAGAACGCGCGCGCCTCGTCGGTGAGATGTGCGGTCATCTCGGTCTCGAGCAGGCCGGGACAGAGCGCGTTCACGGTGATGCCCTTGGCTGCAACCTCGCGCGCGAGCGACTTCGTGAGACCGAGGAGGCCGGCCTTCGTCGCCGCATAGACGGTCTGCCCGGCGTTGCCGTGGATCGCGACCGCGCTCGACATGTTCACGATCCGGCCCCACTTCTCGCGCAGCATCCCTCGAAGGGCGGCTCGCGAACACAGGAACGAGCCGCGCAGGTTGGTGGTCATCGTTCGCTCGTACTCCTCCATCGAGTACTTGATCAAGAGTCCGTCCCGCGAGTAGCCCGCGTTGTTCAGCAGTCCCGTAACGGCACCGGCCTCCGCGGACACACGCCGGAACGCTTCCTGGACGCTCGACTCGTCGCCGACGTCGAGGTACACGGCCATGCCCGGCGTTCCCGCGGAGGCGAGCGCCTCTACCGTCTCCTTCGCGTCCGCCTCGCGGGTGCGATAGCCCACGGCGACGGTCCACCCGGCGGCGGCCAGTGACTCGGCGCACGCACGTCCGATGCCACGCGATCCTCCCGAGACGACCACGACCTTGGAGCTCACGCGGATGGCTCCTGCATCGTCCAGCGGACCAGGGTGGCGCCCCAGGTGAGTCCCGCTCCGAACGAGGTGAACAGCACGAGGTCGCCTTCCTTGATCCTGCCCGCGCTCCACGCGCGCGAGAGCGCGATCGGGATGGAGGCGGCGCTCGTGTTGCCGACCTCCGCCACGTCCAGCACCGAGCGGTCGGCGGGGATCCCGAGGCGCTCCGCGACCGCGACCATGATGCGGGCGTTCGCCTGGTGGGGGATCAAGACGTCGACGTCGGCCGGTGTGTGCTCGGACTTCTCGAGGAGCTCGCGGCAGGCGCCGGCCATCTCGGTCACCGCCCTTTTGAAGACCTCGC
>JBKKAE010000361.1:0-3334 GCA_046714835.1 Actinomycetota bacterium
GAGGTCGTGATCGACGCGGACACCGTCGAGGAGGCGGGTTTGGACGTCGGCGACGAGGTCCGGATCGTCACGCCGCTCGGGGTCGACGCGTACCGGCTGACCGGCGTCATCGCTCTGCCGTCAACCACCACGATCGGCGGCGCCACGGTCGCGTCGTTCGAACTCCAGACCGCGCAACGCCTCTTCGACCGCGAAGGGAGCTTCGACCAGATCTACGTCGCCGCCGAAGACGGGGCGTCGGCGGCCACGGTCTCCAGCCGGATCCAAGAGGCCCTTCCCGAGGGCTTCCAGGCGATCACGGCGACCGATGCCGCCGCCGAGCAGACGGAACAGGTTCGCGAGGGCCTGGGCTTCCTCCGGACGGCGCTGCTCGTGTTCGCCTTCGTCGCATTGTTCGTCGGGGCCTTCGTGATCTTCAACACGTTCAACATCGTGGTGACGCAGCGGACCCGCGAGCTGGGGCTCCTGCGAGCGCTGGGTGCCAGCCGCGGGCAGGTGTTCACATCCGTGGTCATCGAGTCCCTGGTGATCGGGCTCCTGGGTTCCGCCCTCGGGCTCGCCGCGGGGATCGGGCTCGCGGTCCTGCTCAAGCAAGGCCTCGAGCTGATCGGGCTGGAGCTGCCGCCGACCCCGCTCGTGATCCGGCCGACCACGATCATCGCGGCGCTCGTGGTCGGTACCGTCGTGACCGTCGTGGCGTCGGTGTTCCCGGCGCGTCGCGCCTCGCGCGTCGCGCCGATCGAGGCCCTGCGCGAGGGGACCGTCGCTCCGACCGCGTCGCTTCGGCGTCGTTCTATCGTGGGTGGGTTGCTCACTGCGGGCGGTGTGGCGGCGATCGCCGCGGGGCTCTTCGGAGACGTTCCGCAGCCGGCGGCGATCGTGGGTCTCGGGGCTATGTTCACCTTCATCGGCGTCGCGGTCCTGTCCCCGTTCGTGGCGAGGCCGCTCGCGACCGCGATCGGAGCTCCCGCCCGGCGCCTCGGGATGACCGGTCGCCTCGGGCAAGAGAACGCGAAGCGGAACCCTCGCCGGACGGCGTCCACGGCCGCAGCGCTGATGATCGGCCTCGGTCTGGTTGTATTCGTCTCGGTCTTCATGACGACGCTGAAGGCGTCGGCGTCCGACACGCTCGACGAGACCCTCCGCGCGGACTTCATCCTCAGCTCCTCCGGGTTCCAACCCTTCAGTCCGGGTATCGCCAGCGGACTGTCGGGGCGCGATGAGTTCTCCGCCGTGTCGCCTTTCCGGCAGGCCGGCGTGAAGATCGGCGGCGGGCTGACGTTCATCGCCGGTGTGGACGAGACGACGATCGACGATGTGGTCAGCGTACCGATGGAGTCCGGGACCTTCGCCGCGCTGACCGAGCCGGGGACGATCCTGATCCACAAGGGTCCCGCGCGGGCTCGTGGACTGGAGATCGGCGATGAGCTCCCCGTGGGGTTCGCTCGGACGGGGACGAAGCAACTGAGGATCGTCGGCATCTACACGGACAACCGACTGCTCGGCGACTACACGGTCTCGCTGGAGGAGTACGAGGCGAACGTCGCGGAGCAGCTGGACTTCCTGGTCTTCGTTCGGCGTGCCGACGGCGTCTCTCTCGCACGGGCCAGAGCCACCCTGGAGGACATCGCGGGCGAGTTCCCGAACGTCGAGATCAACGATCAGGCGCAGTTCAAAGAGGAGCAGGACCGGCTGATCGATCAGGTCTTCGGGATCGTCCTGGTGCTCCTGGTGCTGTCGGTGATCATCTCCGCCTTCGGGATCGCGAACACCCTCGCGCTGTCGATCTACGAGCGGATCCGCGAGCTCGGCCTGCTGCGCGCCGTCGGCATGCAGCGGAGGCAGATCGGCTGGATGATCGTGATCGAGGCCGTGATCGTGTCCCTGCTGGGTGCCGTGCTCGGGATCGCGATCGGGCTTCTCTTCGGCTGGGCGATGCAGCAGGCGCTCTCCGACCTCGGCGTGTCGCGCTTGGCGATCCCGTGGGGACTCCTTGTCGTGTTCGCGGTGATCGCGGCGCTGCTCGGGCTCGTGGCGTCGATCGCACCGGCGATCCGGGCCTCGCGGATCAAGGTCCTTGAAGCGATCTCGTACGAGTAGCGTCCGACGGAGCGCTCCGGATGCACCCGGATCATGACGCCGTGCCTCGACTGACCCTGACTGACGGCTCCCACGTCGAGCTCCCCGAGGGGGAGCCGGTCGGGTCCGTGCTGCCGCCGGAGACCAACGTGGTTCGGGTCGACGGCGTGCTGCGCGACCTCTCCCACGTCCCGGATGCCGACTCGACCGTCGAGGCGATCGAGGCGGCGTCCGATGACGGGCTTCACGTCATCCGCCACTCGACGGCCCACGTGCTGGCGCAGGCCGTCTGCCGGCTGTTCCCCGGCGCGAAGTACGCGATCGGACCCCCGATCCAGGACGGCTTCTACTACGACTTCGACCTGCCTTCCCCGATCAAGGAGGACGACCTGCCCACGATCGAGGCCGAGATGCGGACGATCGTGTCGGCCGACCAGCCGTTCCTCCGCGAGGAGGCCACCCGGGAGGAAGCCGTTGCGCGCCTCGAGGATCAACCGTTCAAGCGGGAGATCATCGAAGGGATCGGGACCGCCGAGGGCGAGGTCACCACGGGGGAGATCGTGTCCCTGTATCGCAACAATGGGTGGGCCGACCTGTGCGAGGGGCCGCACGTGCCGTCCACGGGCCGGCTCGGCGCGTTCAAGCTGACCTCGACCGCGGGGGCCTACTGGCGCGGCGTCGAGACCAATCCGATGCTCACCCGGATCTACGGGACCGCCTGGGCGAACGAGGAGGACCTCGAGGCGCACCTGCATCGACTGGAAGAGGCGGAGAAGCGCGATCACCGCCGGTTGGGACGAGAGCTCGACCTCTTCTCCAGCCCGGACGAGCTCGGACCCGGGCTGTGGATCTGGCATCCCCGCGGCGGCGTCTTCCGGAAGGAGCTCGAGGATTGGGTCCGCGCCCTCCACGTCGAGCGGGGTTACGACCTGGTCATGACCCCGCACATCGCTCGGTCTGTGCTGTGGGAGACGAGCGGCCACCTCGAGAAGTACAAGGAGAACATGTACCCGCCGATGGAAGCTGACACCGGCGACTACTACGTCAAGCCGATGAACTGTCCGTTCCACGTGCTGGTGTACAAGTCGCAGGTCCGGAGCTATCGAGACCTCCCGATGCGCCTGTCGGAGCTCGGGACCATCTATCGACACGAGAAGGCCGGCACGCTCCACGGCCTGCTCCGGATCCGTGGCGGCACGCAGGACGACTCGCACATCATCTGCACGCCCGATCAGCTGATCGACGAGATCCTGGC
>JBKKAE010000362.1:0-2911 GCA_046714835.1 Actinomycetota bacterium
CTCCGAGCCGGTGCTCGACGTCGGCGAGCCAGTCCGACGGAACATCGGTGTCCGGCGCAACCGGCGCCCCAGCCGCCTCGGCGATCAGGTGCGACCAGGCGCGCGGCACGACCTCGACGAGCTGGTAGCCACCACCGCCCGTCGCGACCCAGCGACCGGCGGCGGCGCGGTGAGCCAGGGTGTGCAACTCCTTGGCGCACTCTCGGTACGCCCGGGTGGTGAGCCGGAGCTGCGCCAGCGGATCGGACGCGTGGGTGTCGCAGCCGAGCTGGGTCACCAGGACATCGGGGCCGAAGCGCTCGACGGCCGGCGGGATCACCGTCCGGAACGCCTCGAGCCACCCGTCGTCCCCGGTGTCGGGGGGCAGCGGCACGTTGATCGCCGAGCCTTCGGCGCCCGGACCTCCTCGCTCCGTGATGGCCCCGGTCCCCGGGAAGAACCAGCCGGGGTCGTATTCGTGGATCGAGATCGTGAGGACGCGTGGTTCGTCCCAGAAGATGGCCTGCATACCGTCGCCGTGGTGGACGTCGACGTCGACGTAGGCGATCCGCTCGGCACCTTCGCGGAGCAGCCAGGCGATCGCCACCGCCGGGTCGTCGTAGACACAGAAGCCACTGGCGCGGGCGGGCATCGCGTGGTGCAGGCCGCCGGCGGCGTTGAACGCGTGGAGCCGCTCGCCGGTCCACACGGCCCGGGCCGCCTCGACTGACGCCCCGGCGACGAGCGCGCCCGCCTCGTGCATCCGATCGAAGATCGGGTTGTCCCCCGCTCCGTAGCCGAACCGGGTCCAGTTCCCCTCCTCCCCGCCCCCGGCGGCCTTCGTCGCATGGATGAACTCCGGCGTGTGCACCAGACCGAGCACCTCGTCCGACGCCGGGTCGCACCCGAGCACCTCGACGCCGGGGCGCTCGTCCAGTCCCGTCGCGCTGATCAGGTCCCACGTCAGCAGGACCCGGCCGGGCCGGAGCGGGTGACCTGGGCCGTGGTCGTAGATGCGCGCCTCGGGACAGCGGATCAGCCCGACGTCTCCGGTCACGAGACGGCGCGGACGGCCGCGGTCGTCCGCTCGAGCAAGGTCGTAGCCTCCTCGTCGGATAGCGAGAAGGGCGGACCGAGCATCACGATGTCGCCGTTCGTGCCGTCGACGTTGCCGGTCGATGAGTACAGGAGCAATCCGGCGTCGCGCGCGGCGGCCAGGATGCGCTCCGCGACCGCGGCGGACCGGGGGAATGGCTCGTGTGACTCACGATCTCGGACAAGCTCGATCCCGATCATCAGCCCGAGCCCTCGTACGTCGCCGACCGTCGGAGCGTCCTGGAGTTCCTCGCGCAGGCTCGACACGAGTCGCTCGCCCAACTCGCGACTCCTGTCCACGAGACCCGCCTTCAGCTCCCGCAGGACGGCGAGCCCCGCCGCGGCGCCGAGCGCATTGTGCGACCAGGTGAAGCCGTGGACGAAGGCCGATCCCTCGGCGATCGCCTCGTACACACGGCCCGAGGCGGCGGCGAACCCAAAGGGCACGTAGCCGCTGGTAGTCCCCTTCCCCGCGGTGAGGATGTCCGGCTGCACCTCCCAGTGGTCGACGCCGAACCACGAACCCGTGCGACCGAACCCGGTCATCACCTCATCGGCGATCAGCACCACGTCGTGACTTCTGCAGACCTCGACCATCGCCGGCCAGTAGTCGTCGGAAGGGACCGCGGCGCCGAGCGTGGCGCCCGACACGGGCTCAGCGATGAACGCGGCCACCGTGTCCTCGCCGTAGGACACGATCATCTTGTCGAGCTCGGCGGCGTGCCAGGCTGCGCAACCGTACGGGTGCTGTGGGTTCTCGCAGCGGAACTCATACGCGGCCGAGACGTGCAGGAACCGTCCCAGCCACGGCGTGTAGGGCTTGCGGAGCGGCGCCTTGCCGGACGCGTCGAGCGCTCCGAGCGTGTTCCCGTGATAGGAGTTCCGGCGCGCGATCACGACGGAGCGCCCGGCCCGGCCTTTCGCCAGATGGTACGCGCGCGCCATCTTCAGTGCTGTCTCGACTGCTTCCGACCCGCCGGAGACCGGGTAGATGCGCGCGTCCTCCATCGGAAGGATCGCCGCCACCTCCTCGGCGTACGCCTCAACCGCATCGGTGGTGAAGGCCGTCGGGTGGACGTACTGCGTGCGCTCGACCTGCTCCTTGATCGCGTCGATGACCGAGGCGACGCCGTGGCCGACGTTCACGACGATCGCGCCACCGGCTCCGTCCAGGTACTTCTTGCCGTCCGCGTCGGTGATCCAGACACCCTCCGCGGACACGGCCGTCGGCAAGTCCCGGGTCGCCCGCGAGAACACATGGGTCACGCGTTCAGGCTACTTCGTGTAGATGCCCTCGGGGTCGAGCTCTTCCCGAAGGAGCCGGAGCTCGTCGTCGGTGGGGGGCGGGGTCTCCGAGAGGTCCGATGCGACGCGAGGGTCCCACCCCATGTTCGCCTTCACGTCCTCGAGGGTGACGCCCGGGTGCAGCGTCCGCAAGGTCATCTCGCCGGTCTCCTCATCGAAGCCGAACGTGGCCAGGTCCGTCACGACGTTCGTGGGGCCGCTCCCCGACCAGCCTCGGGCCCGGTCGTGCGCAGGATCGCCGCTGTGACCCGGCGACGTCCGGAAGTGCAGCTTCTCGACGAAGGACCGCTCCGCCTGCCGCATGATCACGAGGATCTTCCGGGCGTGGATCGCGATCTCGCACGCACCCCCGGAACCCGGGAGGCGCACCTTCGGCCGCTCGTAGTCCCCGATCACGGTCGTGTTGAGGTTCCCGAACCGGTCGATCTGCGCGCCACCGAGGAACGCGACGTCGATCAGCCCGGCTTGCAGGTAGAACGCGAAGAGCTCGAACATGGAGGTCACGGCAGTGGAGCCCGTCGCGAGCGTGGGG